>JALWNJ010000209.1 GCA_026995955.1 Gammaproteobacteria bacterium | reverse complement strand
ATTCAGCCGTCCTCCAGTCCGTGGTGCACGATCTCGTACACATCGCGCGACAGCCCCTCGCGCGCCATGATGCGCTCCAGCTCGGCGTGCATCAGCGCCGCACGCGTCTCGTCGTAGCGACGCCAGCGGGTCAACGGACGCAGCAGGCGCGCCGCCACCTGCGGATTGAGCCGGTCCAGCTCCAGCACCACATCGCCCAGCAGCCGGTAGCCCAGGCCATCGCGGCGATGGAAGCCCACCGGGTTGGACTGCACGAAGGCGCCGACGAGGGCGCGCACCCGGTTCGGATTGCGGATGGAGAAGTGCGGGTGCTGCATCAGCGACAGCACCCGGTCCAGCGTCTCCGGGAAGGGGGCGATGGCCTGTAGCGTGAACCACTTGTCCATCACCAGCGGATCGTCCTTCCAGGCCTTGCCGAAGTCCTCCAGGGCCTCGCTGCGTTCAGGTGAGGGAAAGGCGTTGAGGGCCCGCAGGGCGCCCATGCGCTCGGTCATGTTGCGTGCCGCGCGGTACTGCTCCAGGGCGCGCTGGCGATGGGTCTCGGCCCCGGTCTCCACCAGATAGTCGAGACTCAGGTTGAGCAGCCGGCGCCGGCCCAGCGCCTCGGCAGAGAGATCATCGGGCCGGGTCTCGCGGTTCTCCTCCCAAGCGGCCAGCCAGTCGGCCTCCAGAGCCAGGGCCAAGTGGCGCTTGAGCGCCTGGCGCACGACATGGATGCCATCGACATCGACCACCTCCATGCGTTCCGCGAGCAGCGCCTCGCCCGGCAGCGACAGCGCCTCGGCGACGAAGGCCGGATCGCGATCGCGGTCGGCCAGCACGCGGCCGAAGGCCTCGCGCAGCAGATCCGGAAACGGCTCGGTGTGCCCGGCCCGCTGCGCCTCGACGCCGGCCAGCAGCACGCGCTCGCACAGCCGCTGGCCAGCATCCCAGCGGTTGAAGTCGTCGTCGTCATGGGCCATGAGGAAGGCGAGCTGGGCATCGCTCCAGGGATATTCCAGCCGTACCGGCGCGGAGAAGCCGCGCAACAGCGAGGGCAGCGGGCGCGCCGGCAGATCCTCGAACACGAAGCGCTGCTCGGCCTCGGTAAGCCGCAGTACGGTCTCGGTCCGTCCCTCGGCGTCCAGCGGCAGGGTCTCGCCCGCCGGCCCCAGCAGGCCAAGGCGCACCGGGATCAGCATCGGCTGTTTCTCCGGCTGTCCCGGGGTGGGCGGGATGTGCTGGCGCAGCACGAGTTCGTAGCGACCGCTGGACTCGTCCCAGTGGTCGCTGGCCTCCACCACCGGCGTGCCGGCCTGCTCGTACCACAGGGCGAACTGCTCCAGGTCGACGCCATTGGCATCGGCCATGGCGCGGCGAAAGTCGTCGGTGGTCACCGCCTGCCCGTCGTGGCGTTCGAAGTACAGGTCCATGCCGCGGCGGAAGCCCTCGGCGCCAAGCAGGGTGTGGTACATGCGCACCACCTCGGCGCCCTTCTCGTACACGGTGAGGGTGTAGAAGTTGTTGATCTCGATGTAGCAGCGCGGCCGCACCGGATGCGCCATCGGGCTCGCATCCTCGGCGAACTGGTGGGTGCGCAGCATGCGCACGTCGTCGATGCGCTTGACCGTGGGGCTGGTCATGTCGGCGGTGAACTGCTGGTCGCGGAACACCGTCAGCCCCTCCTTGAGGCTGAGCTGGAACCAGTCGCGGCAGGTGACGCGGTTGCCGGTCCAGTTGTGGAAGTACTCGTGGGCGATGACCGCCTCGATGTTCACGTAGTCCTCGTCGGTGGCGGTATCCGGCCGCGCCAGCACGAACTTCGAGTTGAACACATTGAGGCCCTTGTTCTCCATGGCCCCCATGTTGAAGTCGTCCACCGCCACGATCATGTACACATCGAGGTCGTACTCCAGGCCAAAGACCTTCTCGTCCCAGCGCATGGCCCGCTTCAGCGAGCGCATGGCGTGGCCGCAGCGATCGGCATTGTGGTGCTCGACGAAGATGCGCAGCGCCACCTCGCGACCGGAGGCCGTGATGTAGCGGTCCTCCACCACGGCCAGGTCGCCGGCCACCAGCGCGAACAGGTAGCAGGGCTTGGGCCAGGGATCCTCCCACACGGCGTAGTGCCGCCCGGCCGGCAGCTCGCCCTGCTCCACCAGATTGCCGTTGGAGAGGAGCACGGGACAGTGTGCGCGATCGGCTTCGATCCGGGTACGGAAGCGGGTCAACACATCGGGGCGGTCCGGGAAATAGGTGATGCGGCGAAAGCCCTCCGCCTCGCACTGGGTGCAGAAATTGCCGGAGGAGAGGTACAACCCCTCCAGCGCGGTGTTGGCCTCGGGATCGATGCGGGTCACCACCTCCAGTTCGCACCGAGCCGGCAGGTCGTCGATGGCCAGGCCGCCGTCCTCGAGACGGTATCGGTCCACGGCCAGGGGCTCGCCGTCCAGATGCAGTTCGATCAGCTCCAGCCCCTCGCCGTCCAGCCACAGGTCTCGCGTGTCCCCACTGGCCTCCAGGCGCATACGGTTGCGCACCACGGTATCCCGGGAGGCGAGGGAGAAGTCGAGTTCACAAGCGGTCACGCGCCAGGCCGGCGGCCGGTAGTCGTCCAGACAGATCTCGCGGGGTGCTTGGCCTTTGCTCATCTGGCAGGGTCCTCGTCGTTCGCTGGCTGCATCATACCGCGTCATTGAAAACCGCGTCCCAGCAACCATACTGGGAGTAGGATCCAACCGACAGGAGAGAAGCTGCCATGTTCCTCAAGGAGCGCAAGACCGGACATCTGGTCGAGGTGCTGGACCTCGAATCGCTGATCGATCCCAATGTGGATCACTTCCGCGGTCGCTACAACTATGGCGAGGACCTGCCCGATCCCGAGGACTTCGCCAAGGCCGATGTGGTATTCCCTTCCGGCGAGCCCTTGCCGCGCTGCTGGGTGGACCTGCACTACCGCGACGACGAACTGCGCCACTGAGGCAGGGGCGAAGCCCCTTCCCGGGACGGGGTGTGCGCCCCGTTGCCCGGGTGTATCCTGTTGTCCATCGTACCGATCTGCGAGGTCCTGTCCATGAACATGCAGCAGAACATCGAGGCCAAGCTGCGGGCCGGCCTCGAGCCGGAGTATCTGGAGGTGGTCAACGAGAGCCACATGCACAATGTGCCGCCCGGCTCGGAATCACACTTCAAGGTCACCATCGTCTCGCCCCGCTTCGAGGGCGAACGGCTGGTGGGCCGCCACCGCATGGTCAATGCCCTTCTTGCCGAAGAGCTGGCCGGCAGAATCCATGCCCTGGCCCTGCACACCTACACACCGGCGGAATGGGCGGAACGCCAGCAGACGCCCCAGTCGCCGCCCTGCCTCGGCGGCGGCAAGGCCGGCTGAAGCCCATGGGCGAGGTGGTCCGCTTCCGCCGCCCGAAGGCCAGCGAACGGCACAAGGGCAAGACCCTGTGCCGCAGCGGCTTCCACAAGTGGGAAGTGGTCGACCGCCCCTTCGACAGCAAGCAGGGGCGGCTGGTGACACGCTATCGCTGCCGCCGTTGCGGCGCCACGCGCGTGCGCGCGGAATGAAACAGGCAACGCATCGCTACCTGGGACCGGGCGCCTCCTCAAACGCCTGCAGATCCTCGGCGCGGGGGCCGTGGCGCCGGTCGCGAAAGATGCGTACCTTGTGGAACCAGCTCAGATAGCCCAGGGCCGCGGCGATCACCCCGACCAGCAGGCTGAACAGACTGCCCCAGAACAGGATCTGCAGATCGAGCAGCACGGAGGCCTTGGAGCGGTTGAGCGCCGCCAGGGTCTTGCGCTTCACGGCGATGATGTCGCCAAAGCCCCGCAGCTCGGATTCCAGTCTGCGGATCTCGTCCTCGCTGTAGCGGATGCCGCCGACCTCGATGCGCGCGGCCCCCTCGCCCCGTTGCTCGCGAGCAGCGCGCAGGACCCCTTCCAGGGCCAGCATTTCCTTCTCCAGACTGTCCAGTTCCAGCTGAACCAGCACTGCCTGCGCATAGATGCGGTCCGCACGCGCCTCGATGCGTTGCAGCTGGCTCCAGATCAGCAGCAGGGTACCGATGACCAGCAGCGTGCCGAACACGGCACTGATCATGCTCCAGCGGTCGTTGTCCATGGTTTCGGGCATGCGGGCAATTCACGGAATGGGCGTACTCGAAAGTGTAGCCATGGCCACCGACCCGCGCCGCCGACTGCTTCACATTATCCTTCCCCCTGCGCGCAAGCGGGAATTCTTGAACCTGTTCCGCAGCGCCACTAGTATGGGGCGCTTCGCGACCCCGGCCCCACCGCTTGCCGGGATCCCGTCAACCATCACCAAACAGACACAGGAGAACACAATGGGTGTACTCGTAGGCCGCAAGGCGCCCGATTTCACTGCACCGGCCGTCCTCGGGGACGGCAGCATCGTCGAGGACTTCCATCTCGGCACGCACATCGAGGGCAAGTATGGCGTCATCTTCTTCTATCCGCTCGATTTCACCTTCGTCTGCCCCTCCGAGCTGCTGGCCTTCGATCACCGCCTGGAGGAGTTCCGCAAGCGCAACTGCGAGGTGATCGGCGTCTCCATCGACTCCCACTTCACCCACAACGCCTGGCGCAACACCCCCGTGGACCAGGGCGGCATCGGTCCGGTCGGCTATCCGCTGGTGGCGGACATGACCCACAACATCTGCCGCGCCTACGATGTCGAGACACCGGACGGCGCCGTGGCCTTCCGTGGCACCTTCCTCATCGACCGCGAGGGCATCGTGCGTCACCAGGTGGTCAACGACCTGCCGCTTGGCCGCAACATCGACGAGACGCTGCGCATGGTCGATGCCCTGCAGTTCTTCGAGACCCACGGCGAGGTCTGCCCGGCAGGCTGGAAGGAAGGCGAAAAGGGCATGGATGCCACGCCCGAGGGCGTAGCCAAGTACCTGGCCGAGAACGCCGACAAGCTCTGATCGAACGCGTGCCCCGGGGCCTCCCGGCCCCGGGCGCGAACCGCGTCACACTCCCCCGAATTACCCGCGCCCAAGGCTTGCGCTGCAACACGCATTGCGGCACGATGCGGCCATCGAGTTGATACCAAGGTCCAATTGAACTATTAGCTGATGCTAATACACTAATATAATATGAAAGCCGGAAACCACGAGGATCGTGTCATGAACGCACCCACCCTCCAGTTCGACACCAGCGACGAATGCATCCTGCCAAACCCGCTGCTCAGGCTCATCGCCTACAGCACGGCCGGGGTCTATGTGGGCCTTTTCGCAGCCTGGGCCGCTGGCCTGCTGCTGGAGACGCAGCTGGTGGTCCTGCTGATCCTGTACAGCATCTTTGCCGGCCTGCTCTCGGTGAGACACATCTCCATCCTGCGCAAGCCGGGCAAGGTCCTGATGCTGGGCGTGGTCTATGCCATCGTCGCCACCCTGTTGCATCAGACGATCTTCTGATGCGCCTGCAGGCACGCCATGCGCCCCATGTAAGCCCCTGACAGGCTACAGGGGCCAACGATTGCCCTCCAAGGACTAACTGCAAGACTGGCCACGGACGGCCCTTTTTATTCCCTGCCCCGGCACTGGCCGGGGTTTTCTTTTGTTGCCGGGCAAAGACATGGCAAACGCCTGTCCGTGCTATGATTTTTTCATGACAGCGAGCCATCGGAATGTGCCAGTGACCGGCCAGCACGAAGCAAAACCGGGAACCGAAAGCGGGTTTCTCGGATATCCGTTGCTTCACGGCAGGCGGCGCTTTCTGCCCATCGCCGTCAAGCTGACCCTGATACTGGGTGGCCTGATGGTCGGCGGCATCCTGCTGCTGGGCCTGTTTACCATCGACAACCAGCGCCGCCTGATGCAGCAACAGCTCGACGAATTCGGGCTCAGCATCGCGCGACTGCTGGCCGACAGCGCCCGTGAACCCTTGCTGGCGGAGGACGAGCTGGTGCTGGAGACGGTGGTGAGCAAGTTCGGCAATACCCGCAGCTCGCTGGGCGCCGTGGTCTACAACGACCGGGGCCAGCCCGTCGCCAGCCGTGGCGTGGTTCCCGAAGGCAGGATCACCGATCTGTATCGCGGGGCCCGGGCCCTGACCGACATCGATTACAGCCTGGAATGGCGCTGGGTCCATCGCAATGGTGCCAGCGAGAGCATGGTTTCCTATCTGACCCCCATCCGCTACCGCAATCTGGTGGCCGGACATGCCCTGGTCACCTTCAGCCGGCGCATCATCGAGGAACAGTTCCACGAATCTCTCATGATCCTGCTTGGCGCCATGCTGCTGATGCTGTTCGTTTCCCTGCTGCTGGCCTGGTACCTGAGTCGCTGGCTGGCACGCCCCATCCACCAGCTGGTACGCGCCAGCCAGGCCATCGGCGCCGGGGACTACCGCTACCGCATGGACGATCGCCGCAACGACGAGCTGGGCATTCTGATGCGTTCCTTCAACGAGATGGCGCACGGGCTGCTGAAAAAATCCCAGGTCGAGCAGGCCCTGTCGCGCTATGTGTCCCGGGACGTGGCCAGCGAGATCCTGCGCAACCTGGACCAGATCGAACTGGGCGGGCGCCATGTCGAGGCCAGCGTCGTCTTCGCCGACATCGTCGGCTTCACGGAGATGTCGGAACGCCTCGAACCGCGAGAGATCTCGGAACTGTTGAACCGTTACTTCCACTACATCACCCGCGCCAGCGCCCTGTGGCAGGGCACCATCGACAAGTTCATCGGCGATTGCGCCATGATCGTGTTCGGCGTGCCCCGCAGCGACCCCGAACACCGCTTCCACGCCGTGGCCTGCGCCGTGCTCATTCGCCGTGTGGTGGTCCGCCTCAACGCGCAGCGGGAGGCCCAGGGTCAGCAACCAATCCACTTCCGCATCGGCATCAACTGCGGCCAGATGCTGGCCGGCAACATGGGCTCGCGGGATCGCATGCAGTACACGGTGGTGGGGGATGCCGTCAACCTGGCTTCGCGGCTGGCCACCCATGCCGAGGCCGACGAGATCCTCATCGACGAAGAGATGTACCGTCACGCCGAGGTCAGCGGGCGGGTCATCGCGCAACGGCACGGCACCATCCAGATCCGCGGCCGTCGGGAGCCGGCCACCCTGTACCGCATCATCGATCTGTCCCCGGACTACCGCCAGCAGCTCGAGGCCATGGTTGACCGTGTCCTCGAAGCAGGGGAATGAGTGCGATGCCTTTCCGCACACCCATGCCCCCTGTTCCGCGGCTCGTTCTGTTGGTTCTGATGCTGCTGCAGCTTGCGAGCTGTGCCAGCTACTACGCCAGCCGGCCGGAGGTGGCCGAACGCATCGACCGCTGGCTGGCCGAGGATCGTTATGGCCTGGTCCTGGACACCATCGAGGCCATGAAGCCGAATCACCCCCAGTACCGGCTGCTGCATCGGCGTCTGCCGGCCATTCGCCGCCAGGCCCAGGCCTATGCCCGGCGCATGGCACGCGAGGCACTGGCACTGGCCAGACAGCGCAAGTGGCAGCAGGCCCTGGCGCGCTACGACGAGGCCCTGGCCCACTACCCGCAGAGCCGCTACCTGAAACAGGAACGGGCCCGTTTCCTCGCCGACCGCGAGGCCTGGCTCGGACGACTGGACCGAAAATGGCTGCAGTACCAGGGCGAATGGCTGCTCAAGGCCCTGCCCCTGCAGCGCGAGATCGTCGCCACCAACCCCCGGAATCGCGTACAACAGGAACGCCTGAAGAAACTCCAGGCCCTGCGCCACGAAACCGCCCGGGGGCTGGCCCGGCATGGCCTGAAGGCCATGGAACAGCAGAACTTCGTCCTGGCCAGCCGCCTCCTCGGCCTGGCCAACGAGCTGGAACCGACACCCCGCACCCGTATCGCCCTGTCGCGCATCCAGACCCGCAGCGCGCGGGCGGCCAGCCACCGGGACGAAGACACCAGGCGTCGCCTGCAGCACCTGCGCCGGCAGCAGTTCCGGCAGTATCTGGGGTACTTCGACGAGGCCTTTTCCCGTGGCGACTGGCTCGAGGCGCGTGCCTACCTGGAAGAATTGCGGCGCCTGGATCCGAAATCGGCCGAGGTGAAACAACGCGCCCGCCGACTCAAGGAACACATCGACAGCCATGTGGCACAGGAAATGGAACGGGGCGAACGCCAGTACAGCCAGGGCGAGTTCGAACAGGCCCTCAAGACCTGGCAGGCGGTGCAGCCGCTCGCGCCCGACAATCGGCGGCTGGCGGAGAACATTGCCCGCGCCCGGCGTGTGATCGCCAATCTCCGGGCGCTCGGCCAGCGCCCCCCGCTGCTCAGCTTCCCGGTCGAAGCCGCAGAGGAATGATCCGGGTTGCGACCGGGGGCGCGTTCAGTCCTGTCCGCGCCGGGCAATGATCTGCACCACATGGGCCGGCCCGGTATGCAGCCGGCCCTCGATCACCGGCCGCTCCAGTTCCCGGGCGTGCAGGAGTTCCAGGCCCTGAAGCGGGCGCAGCAGTTCCTCTACCCCAGCCAGCAGCTCGGTCGTGGGCGGGCCGCCGGTGCCGTACTCGAGCTGTTTCGGGGTGTACGCCTCCAGCAGCAGCACACCGCCCGGCCGCAGCGCCTCCGGCACCTGGCGGTAGATGCGCTCGCGTATCGGTGCCGGGACATGGCAAAAGATGGACACGATGCCGTCCCAGCGATCCCGGTCCAGCGTGTAGTCGGCCAGATCGGCCTGTACCCGTTCCACGACCACGCCGCGCTCCTCGGCCAGGCGACGCCCCTTTTCCAGAGCGACCGCTGAATAATCCAGCGCGGTAGGGTGAAATCCCCTTTCCGCCAGAAACACGGAATTGCGCCCTTCCCCATCGGCAAGGCACAGGATCTCGCCACCCGCAGGCAGCACATCGGCATGTTCCCGAAGGAAGTCGTTCGGCTCGGTACCGTAGACGAAATCCTCGCAATCGTAGCGCTGATCCCACTCGTTCATGCAAAACGCCCCTGAAGGTTTTCAGGGGCGTCATCCTGCCACAGCCCAGGTGGCCATGGGAATGGGGGGCTGACTCAGGCCGCGTCCTGCATGCTGTCGAGCAGGTGCGGAATCAGGCACAGCTCGAAGGCCTCGTTCCATGCCTCCAGATGTTGCGCAGACCAGCCACTCACGATCTCGGCGCCATGCCGGTCGAGCACCTCCAGCATCAGCTCGCGGAAGCGGTCCATGTCCTCGAAGTCGATGCCCTGCTCCCGGAACAGTGCGCCCAGCCGTGCAATGTAGGGAATGCGCTCTTCGCTGCCCTGCTCCATCCAGGTCACCATCTCCAGCAGATTGTCGATGGAGCCCATGGCCTCCAGCAGTTCGGGCTGGGCCAGGCGATCCAGGTATTCGGGGTACCGGGAGATCAGGATCTCGAAGAACTCATTGCGGATGTCTGCCTCTCTTGCCTGCAGGGCATCCCAGGTTTGCTGCAGCAGTTGCTCGCTCATAAGGTGCGCTCCTTGTTCGTGTGGGCGCCCCATATATTAGCAAATAAGATTTTCCTTATATTGATAAGGATCAAGTTCCGGCACGCTCGCGCCCCTTGCGATTGCGCCAGGCATCCACCCATCGCCAGACCACACCGTCAGGACGCTCGATACCGGTAATGACATACTCGAGCGCACTGTAGTTGTGCACCAGGAGCGCCATGCTGCCATGGGCCTCCGGCAGTCCGGCAAACAGGATCCGGTCACCGAGCCGCAGGGGCTCGTCCATCTCCGGAAGGATCAGATCCCCTTCTCCCGGGCGTTCGATCATCAGCGGCACCACGTGCAACCGCTTTTCGCGATAGCGAGGATCGTGCTCCAGGTCGTCCAGCAGCACCTGCCGGCCTTCCGACAGCATCTCATAGAGCGCCGGCGCCCCCTCGGGCGTAATCTTGATGCGCCAGGTAATCGGATGCTCCTCCTCCCCCGTGACATCGATGATCCGGCTCACCAGGACATTGGCCCATTCGTTGTCCTGCTGGCGGGCATGTGCCAGAAACCGTACCAGCATCGGCGACATCATCAGGGCCACGACCTTCTGCGCCATCATTTCCGCTGGCTGCATGACCAGATCGAGCAGCCCGTGCCGACCGCCCCGCTCCGGGCTCAGGACACTGTCGAAGAGGGCCCCGTTGCGGCTGCGGTTCTGGCGCGCCACCGTGAAAATCTCGGGCTTCAGTTCCCGTGCCGTGAGGATGATGGAGAGATTGTCCGCATCGTCATTGGTACCGGCAACGATGCCGACGGCCTGTCCGATCCCGGCCTCTTGCAGCGTCTTTGCCTCCGTGCCCCGACCCACGATCGTGCCCTCGGGCACCCGGTTCCTGTCCGGGAAGGCATCCACGACCACGACCTCCACCCCCTCGCGGCGCAGGTTCTCGTACACGGCCTTGCCGAAACGGCCATAGCCGCACACGATCCAAAGCCCCTTGGGCGGCTGCAGCAGATCCGTCAGCGGGCGCCGATACAGGCCGATCATCCAGTCATGGATCAGATACAGGCTGGGAGAATGGATGGCCATGGCCAACCATTCGGCAAAGCTGTCGTAGGGGTTGATGACATCGTGGATGCCGAAGGAATGGAGATTCGCCACCGCCTCGCGGGATTCGGCCCGGACGATGATGCGCTCGTCCGGTGCCAGCAGGCGCCCGGCAAGGGCGATGTGCAGGTTGGCCGAGTCGTCGTTGGTCAGCGCCACCACGCCCTTGCAGGCCGGGTGTCGCAGGCCGGCGTCGTCAAGGATGGTCGGATCCGCGGCATCGGCCGCCAGCCCCGGAACGTCCATCGGCAACTGAGAGATCTCGAGATGATCGATCCTCTGGGGGTCGATGTCCACCACCACGGCCTGATGATGGCGATCCACCATCACGCGCACCAGGTGTTCCCCCGTATCCCCATAGCCGCAGACCAGAAAAAAGGGTTCACGAAGCCTGCGTACCGAATGGACGAACCGGGCATGCGTGATGGCCCGACGAAAGGCCGGCTCCTGGATCAGGGAAATGAGAGTCCCGATTCCATACAGCCAGGCGATGACCGTGAGGTAGATGGTGAAGATGGTCCAGTATCGCTGCGCATCGGTGAAGGGGTACGGGATCTCGCCGAAACCGATGGTCGAGCCCATGAAGCTCACGAAGTAGAAGGCGTGGAAGAAATCCATGTGCCAGGGATTGCCCTGATCGTCCTGCCCCGGAATCAGCGTAAAGCCCACAATGGAGATGGCATAGCTTAGCACCAGGATGATCAGCGGCACACGCATGCGCCGGAAGATGAGGAAGATGACCTCGTTGAACATGGGCCGGATTCCGATCAGCCCCGCGCTCAGCGCCTGACCGAGACGGTCTCCACCACCAGCAGCACCACGGAGGTGATGTTGGCCACCAGTGCGCCTCCCGACATGGAGACGATACTGGACATGTTGCCGGGGGTCAGGCCCTCGCCGCTGACATAGACCACATAGCCCCAGATCATGGCGGCCACGATGAGCTGCAGGTCTGCCACCAGGGAGGTCGCAAGCAGCACTGCCCCCATGTGCGAGCGATCCCCGACCTTGAGGATGGTGGCGATGATGCTGATGACGAGCGCGGCGAACAGCTCATAGGCATGGTGCTGCACGGGATCGTCGATGTCACCGATGAAGAACCCGAAGTTCAGCGTCAGCGCCAGAACGATGAAGAACGCAAAAACGACCTTTTCCAGATTCATGTCAGTCCTCCCCTCGCAGGAGTATAACGCAGGCAGCACCGTCCCGTGCCCTGCGCACTTTCGGAAGCACGATGTTAGAATTACTGACCGGAAACGGCAGGATCAGGCTCATGCGCGAAGCGCGACCACAAGGATTCGGAGACAGACGCCGACAGGAACGGCGCCGCAACGGCGACCGCCGCCAGTCGCGCACCTATCAGTGCATCGCCGCCAGCTGGCCGGACCAGCGCCTGCAGTTCATCACCCGCTACCTGTTCACCTTCATCGGCATCGTCTACTTCAACTGGGGCTTCGAATACAACAGCCCGTGGATGACGCTGGGGCAGATGAACGGCTTCTTCGTCGGCTACCTGCTCTGGAACACCATCCTCTTCCTCCATGCCCGGCACGCCCCGGACTCGATGCACCGCGTGCGCATCGCCCTGTGGGGCGATGTCGTCGGCATCTCCGTCGTGGTGCTCAACGACCCCTGGGTGGTGCCGCTGACCAGCATGGTGTACATCGTCATCGTGCTGGGCAACGGGATGCGCTATGGCATGCGCTGTTTCACCGAGGCCGTCGGGGCCAGCTTTCTGTTCGCCATGCTGACCCTGACCCTGCGCTATTACCAGAGCCTGGAAGGGGTGATGCCCGCCATCCTGTTCATGAACCTCTTCGGTGCGCTGATCCTGCTCTATGCCTATGTGCTGATGGCGCGCGTGGAGCGCGGCCGCCAGGCCCTGCAGGACAGCTCGCGGCGCGATCCGCTGACCAATCTGCTCAATCGCTCGGCACTGGAGGAAGAAGCCGATCGCCTGCTGAAGGCCGCACGCGAGCACGACATGCCCGTGGTGGTGATGTTTGCCGACCTCGACCGTTTCAAGTCGATCAACGACGAGCATGGGCATGCCGAGGGCGACGAGGTGCTGCGCTCCATCGCCCGCATCCTGACCCGCTCTGTCCGCGACACCGACCTTGCCGCCCGCTACGGCGGGGACGAATTCGTGCTCATCCTGCAGGACATAGAGCTCGACCAGGCCATGCGCATCAGCGAGCGCATCCAGAAACGGCTGGAGCGTTGGGTGCGCCAGCGCCACTACGATGTCGGCATTTCCATCGGCCTGGGCGAGGCCCCACGGCACGGCAGCACGCTGCAGGAACTGCTCGACCAGGTCGACGCCGCCCTCTACGAATGCAAGGGACGGCGCGATCTCTCGGTGGTGGCGCTGGCCTGATTCACAGCGGCAACCAGAACACCCAACCCACCGACGCGCCGCACAATCCGATCAGCCACAGCGCCGCCCATCTCAGCCGCCAGCCCCCAAGCGCCAGCGCATACCCCCCCTTGAGCAGATCGTTGCTGCCCGAGGCGATGACGATGGCGCTCACGACCAGGGTGCGATCGATCGCATAGTCGCCAGACAGCACCGAGAGCACAAACGGGTCGACATCCGACAGCCCGGCGAGAAAGGCCAGCTTGTGCAGACCGGCCACACCCCAGTACTGCACGGCGAGATGCGTCAGGGCACTGAACAGAACGAACAGACCGGCGAACAGCAGTGCCGTGCTCAGCTCCAGGGGATGCGAGACCCGGCCCTGCCCCTCTGGGTTTCCGCTGTGCGGGCTGCGGCGTGCGAGCAGCCAGCCATAGCCAATGGAAATTGCCGCAAACAGCCCGAACGGCAGCCACAGGCGGTACGCCACCTCCGGCGCCATCAGACCGACGATGACCAGCAGTCTCGGATACATCATGGCCGTGGCCAGCACCAGGGCAGCAGCGACCTGCAGGGGGTCGCCGCCACCGCGCAGCCGACGTGCCAGTACCCAGGTGGTGGCCGTGCTGGAGTAGAGGCCACCCAGCAGGCCGCTGAGCAGCAGGCCGCGGCGCGGAAACAGCCAGGTCTGCGCCAGATAGCTCAGATAGGAAAAACCCGACACCACCACCACGGCCAGCCAGAGCTGATACCAGGTCACCGGCACCCAGGGAGCGATTTCCCGATCCGGCAACAGGGGCAGTACCACCCCGGCCATGAGCAGGAACTTGGCCAGAGTGACCAGCTCCTCGTTCGGTACCAGGTCGGAAAAGCTGCGGATCTGCGGTTTCTGCCCCAGCAGCAGAATGATGACGATGACGTACAGCAGCCAGGTCCAGACCGGAAAGTGCAGCATCACCGGCCCGATGAGGAACACCAGCAGGCCCACCAGCGGCCCGATCAGGGAACGCTGCTGCTGGCGCAACTGGAGCAGATAATAAAGGCCAAGGTAGGCGGCCAGGATCAGCAATCCCGCCGGCAGCAGCCAGCCGCCACGCTGCTGGTCCAGCGCGGCAAGCACGAATCCGAACAGCCCGAACAGCGTCAGGGTGCGCGTGGTGCCATAGCCGAGATGGCCCTTTTCGCGCATGTAGCGGTGGTATTCCAGACCCACCAGGAAGCTCAGCAGCAGCGTGCCCACGAACTGCTGCAGCAGGGGATCCAGCTGATGCAGGAGGTCCATGCCCGGATTATCGGCCGTGCCACCTCCCGGTACAAGCCGGCATCCCTACCAGTCGTCGTGCCGTCTCCTCCAGCGGATGCGGGTGATGAGCAGGCCAAGGATCAGGCTCAACAGGGCCACGCCGGCCCCCTTCACGAACCAGTCGCGACGGCTGCTGTCGGCCAGACGGGCGTTCTCCGCCTCCAGCAGGGAGATGCGCTGGCGCGCCTCGGCCAGCTTTTCGCTCAGCTCGGCATTCTCCCGCGCCAGCTGCACCGGACGGGCAGCCACCCGTTCCAGCCGCTCCAGGCGGGACTCGAGCGCCTCCTTCTGCCGGCCCAAGGCCTCCTTCTCCGACCCAAGGGCCTTGAAATCGGCCTCCAGTTGGCTCAGCCGATTCCGCAGCTCCGTCCGTTGCGCCTTGAGCGCCCGGATGCGGTCCTGTGCAGCCACCAGTCGCTGGCGGCCCGAGGGTTCGGACATCAGATCCTCGCTTCGCACCCAGCCCTCGACCCCCTTGGGGCCACGAATCCTGGCATGACTGCCATCCTCGTCCAGCTCCAGTACCGTGACGGGGGTTCCACTCTTGAGGAAGCGCAGGATCTTGTGGCGCAGGGTCGTGCCGGTACGCACCGGGATGCGCAACTGGTCGCTGACCCAGGCCTGTTGTCCCGGAGTCGGGGCAGGCGCCTCCGCGTTGACTGCAAGCACCAGGCCCGGGAACAGGAATACGGCACAGAGGAAGCATTCAGGGACAAGAGAAATGCGCATGATCTACGAGCATCTGCCATGGATAGAGGCGCCACAGGATAAAGGAGCAACGGCTGTCGTACCGGGAAGTGTTTCACAGTCCCCGGCATGGAATGCCTGGTTCTGTCCGGGATTCCAGTTGTGACGGGAAAAACGAAAAACCCCGGCGCACCGGGGTTCGTCGACAGGCCTGACCAGGCTGTCTCAGAGATGCTCCAGCAGGGCAACGAATGCCAGGCTGATGGCCGCGGCTGCGGTGGAAAGCAGCCACTTGAGCGTGTCGTGGGTCATCGGGGTTCCTCCCTGATTGTTGGTGGCAGTGATTGAATTTCCGCAAAAACCCGCATCGGGCGGGACGCGGATTATAGACAAACGGCCACCCAGGACACACCTGCCCGAAAGAGATAGAAAACCCCTCCCGAATTCCATGCATTCAATGGGACAATGGGGAGAATCAATCGGTTGCGGGGATACGGATCAGCGCATTCCAGCGCCCAGACAGCGCGAAACCGAGCCGCTGGCGCACAGCCTGCCATCGATCCAGTAGGCCTTGCTGAGATTGGCCCGTTCCAGGGTCGCACCGGTGACGATCGCGCCCTGCAGATTGGCGTAGGCCAGATCGGCGCCGGCCAGATTGGCGCCAGCCAGGTTGGTCCCGGTGAGCACCGCCCCCTGCAGGCGAGCGCCCTCGAGGTTGGCAAAACCCAGGTCGGCACGCCCCAGCTCGGCATAGGCCAGATCGGCCCCGGCCAGGTTGGCGTCGGGCAGGCGCGCGCGGGGGAGATCGGCGCGGGTGGCGATGTTGTGCTGGCTCGGGTCGTCGAAGGATACGTACTCCGGCCCCGGTCGACAGACGACAACGCGGCGTAGTGAATCGCCCTCATTTCTCAGCATGATCTCTCCTGCCTCCATTGGATGGGTGCCGGGCGCGCACCGTTTT
>JALWNJ010000208.1 GCA_026995955.1 Gammaproteobacteria bacterium | reverse complement strand
GCATGCGCCCGCGCTACAAGGACGAGCCCAGCACCAGCAAGGTGGTGCCCATCACCTCGCTGCTGAAGTCGCGCGGCAAGTCCTGACCCCATGACCTGATCCAGGGCAGGGCAGCCCGCGGCGCGCGGTGCGACAATCGGAGCCCGGATACCGGGAGCGTACCGCCATGACCCATCACCAGCGCAACCTGCTGCTGCTCGTCCTGATCCTGGCCCTGCGCGCCGCATAGCCCCCCTCAGTCCGGACGCGGCCCCATGCGCCGCTTTAGCGGTCGGCGCAGATCGGCAAACAGCGACAGCTCGCAGGGACGGATCATCATCGACAGGCCGACATGCGCCCGTGCCGCCGCCGGCAGACGGGCATCGGCCTGCAGGTGAGCCTGGAACTCGGCCGCCAGCGCCTCCACCCCCTGCCGCAGGCGCTCGATGGCCGCCGGCGACAGATGCCCGATGAGGAAGCGGCGCTCGGCCAGCGGCCCGGAGAAGTCGCCGGCCATGAACTCCTCGTGCACCCGCCGCCGCAGGTTGCGCTCCACCGGCCCGCCCGGAATCCAGCGGAAGTCCGGCGTCACCCGCAGCCGCACCCGGTCACCCGGCAGAAGCTCGATCAGCCGCAGGCGGTCGAGACGCACCAGCAGCCGCGTCAGCTCGTGGCGTTCCAGCGCGTAGTGTTCCAGGATCTCGTCCATGCTCCAGTGATTGAGCACGCAGTAGGCCACCAGCATCAGACGCGGGTCTGCCACCAGCTCCTGCTCCTGTTCCTCGCTCAGCCGCGCCACGCGGTGCCGCGCCGCCTCCATCTCCTGCACCAGTTCCGACAGGGTGCAGCCGATCAGGCTGCAGATGGCCTCCAGCCGGTCGAGGCGAAAGTCGGCGCGCGAGAACATGCGCTTGACGCTGGCCTCGCTCAGACCCAGATGCGCCGCCACCTCGCGATAGGTGACGCGCTGCGCGCGCAGGCGCCGCTTGAGGGCCTCGATCAACGCCCTGGTCTCGCTCATGGGCTCCTCCGGTATCGTATTTTTCTACCATTAGTCAAACATTGTTTGACCTTGAACACAAAGGTTTCATATCTCGCGCATATTGGCCAGACTCCCCGGCGAACCCACACGGGAGACCGTCCATGGCCACCATCTACGACCTCAAGCCCCGCTTCCAGGCCCTGCTGCGGCCCCTGTCCGACCGTCTCGCCGCGGCCGGCATCACTCCCAACCAGGTCACCCTTGCCGCCCTGCTGCTGTCCCTGGCCGAGGGCCTGGCACTGGCCCTGGCACCGGGCGCGGCCTGGCCGCTGCTGCTGCTTCCGCCGGTCCTGTTCCTGCGCATGGCGCTCAATGCCATCGACGGCATGCTGGCGCGCGAGCACCACATGCAGAGTGCGCTTGGCGCCGTGCTCAACGAGCTGGGCGATGTGGTCTCCGATGCCGTGCTGTACCTGCCGCTGGCCGTGCATCCCGGTCTGCCCGCGGCCCTCGTCGTCGGCATCGTCCTGCTCGGCATCGTGGCCGAGACGAGCGGCGTGGTCGCGGTGCAGATCGGCGCCAGCCGGCGCTACGACGGTCCGCTGGGCAAGAGCGACCGCGCCTTCCTGTTCGGCCTGATCGCACTGCTGCTGGGGCTTGGTCTCCCGCCCGGCGGCTGGAGCACCGCCGTGCTCGCCGCGGGCCTGGCACTGGCCCTGATCACCCCCGTCAACCGCGCCCGCCGCGCGCTCGAGGAGATAGCCTCATGATCCACGCCATGCCCCATCCTGCCGTCACCGTCATCCTGGCCGGCCTGTTCCTGCTGCTGGCACTGGCCAGCCTCGCCGTGGCCGCGCTGCGCCACGCCCGCCCGCAGCGCGACTGGTCCGAACTCTCGGCCCGAACCCGCTCCTGGTGGGTGATGCTGGCCGTGTTCAGCGCCGCCATGCTGCTGTCACCGTCCCTGTCGCTGGCCTTCTTCGCCCTCATCAGCTTTCTGGCGCTCAAGGAGTACCTGTCGCTGATCCCCACCCGCCGCGCCGACCGCCGGGTGCTGTTCTGGGCCTACCTCACGGTGCCGCTGCAGTACCTGTGGATCGCCCAGGACTGGTACGGCATGTTCATCGTGTTCATCCCGGTGTACGGCTTCCTCATGCTGCCGTTGCGGATGGTCCTGATCGGCGACACCCGCGACTTCCTGCGCGCCGCCGGCACCCTGCACTGGGGCCTGATGCTGTTCGTCTTTGCGCTCAGTCACATTGCGGCCCTGCTGATGCTGCCGGCCACCCCGCTGGCACCGGCCGGCGGGGCTGGTCTGGTGCTGTTCGTGGTGGTGCTGACCCAGCTCAACGATGTGCTGCAGTACCTCTGGGGCCATGCGCTGGGCCGGCAGCGGGTGCTGCCCACGGTCAGCCCCGGCAAGACCTGGGGCGGCCTGCTCGGCGGCGTCGCCACCACCACCGCGCTGGCTGCCCTCGCCGCGCCCTGGCTGACGCCGCTGGGCCACGGCATGGGGGCCGTGGCCGGGCTGCTCATCGGCCTTGCGGGCTTCATCGGCGATGTCGTCATCTCTGCCGTCAAGCGCGACCTCGGCATCAAGGACAGCGGCAACCTGATCCCGGGCCATGGCGGTCTGCTCGACCGCATCGACAGCCTGACCTACAGCGCGCCGCTGTTCTTCCATTTCATCCACTACCTGCACTACTGAGGCGTCGTCATGAACGGACCGATCAATCGCGCTTTGCGCTGGCTGTTCTTCAATGTACTGGTGCGCGGCTTCGTGCTGCTGGCGCTGGGCCTGAGCGTGCGCCACCGCGAGCGTCTGCCCGGGCAGGGCCCCGCCATCCTGGTCGCCAACCACAACAGCCACCTCGACACCCTGATCCTGATGAGCCTGCTGCCACCGGCACAGCTGGCCCGGGTGCGCCCGGTGGCCGCCGGCGACTATTTCCTGCGCAACCGCTGGCTGGCCTGGTTCGCGCGCGAGATCATCGGCATCATCCCCATCCAGCGCGGCGGGGCCGGCCACGGCAACCCGCTGGCACCGGTAGACCAGGCGCTGGAGCGAGGCGAGATCGTGATCTTCTTTCCCGAGGGAACGCGTGGCGAGCCCGAGCAGTTGGC
Source organism: Gammaproteobacteria bacterium (assembly GCA_026995955.1). Classification (GTDB taxonomy): domain Bacteria; phylum Pseudomonadota; class Gammaproteobacteria; order J044; family J044; genus J044. The sequence goes on along the minus strand of JALWNJ010000208.1, from coordinate 1,037 downwards.
ACCACTGAAAAAGGGCATTCGCCATCTTGCCCTGCACCATCCGGAGGTGCCGGTGATCCCGCTGTGGATCCAGGGGGCCGGACGCGCCCTGCCGCGTGGCGAGGCCCTGTTCGTGCCCTTCTTCTGCGATGTGGCCGTGGGCCATGCCCTGTACGGGCAACAGGCCGGAGCCGACTGGATGGAAAGGCTGAAACGGGATCTGCTGGCCCTGCGCGACAGTCTGCCGCCGCTGCAGTGGTATCAGGGCCGGGTCGATGAGGACGCCGACCGCTGAACGGCGCAGCACGCTGCTGGGGACTGGCAGAGGCCAGCCCCTTTCCCATCGTGCCGGATGTCTGGCCGAGCGGGGACCTTTTCCCGCTGCTGTACTTCTCCTGTTTCAGGCACCATCCGTGGCGCGCTTGATGCGCTGAGGCCAAGGGCACAGAATAGCCCTACCCGCAACCGGAAATCACTGCCATGAAAGAACCGGTCGTCATCATCGGCCTCGGCGAGATGGGCGGCGTATTCGCGCGCGGTTTGCTGCGCGATGGCCACCCCGTGTATCCCATCACCCGTGACATGGACATGCAGGCCGAGGCCCGCGCCCTGCCGGCACCGGAGCTGGTACTGGTGGCCGTGGCCGAGACCGATCTGCACCCGGTCCTGGAACGCCTGCCCGAGCCCTGGCGTGCGCGCGTCGCGCTGTTGCAGAACGAACTGCTGCCGCCCGACTGGCAGCGCCACGGCCTCGACCCAACCGTGATCTCGGTCTGGTTCGAGAAGAAGCCGGGGCAGGAAGCGAAGGTCATCATTCCCTCTCCGGTGCACGGGCCCCACGCCGGCCTGCTGGCGCAGGCCCTGTCCGCCATCGGCATTCCGACCGAGATCGTCGACAGCGACGAGCGCATGCTGTTCGAGCTGGTGCGCAAGAACCTCTACATCCTGGTCAGCAACCTCTGCGGCCTCGAGGTGGGCGGCACGGTGGGCGAACTGTGGTCACGGCACCGGACGCTGGCCCGCGAGGTGGCCCACGAGGTACTGCAGTCCAGCAGTGG
>JALWNJ010000207.1 GCA_026995955.1 Gammaproteobacteria bacterium | reverse complement strand
TGCTCTGTGCCCGCAGTCTGCTGCTGGCGCCGGGCCTGCTGGCCCTGCATCACCCGCTCGCCGGCCTGGCACCGGACGCCGCCGAGGCCCTGCTGCAGTGGCTCCACGATGCGGCGCGCAAACTGGACATCGGCCTGGTGCTGTCGCTGCAGGACCCGCTGCAGGCCGCCTGGCTGGAGGACACACCGATCCTGCTGCTCGACGACAGCGGCGGCATATTGCTCACGGACTGGCCTGCGCTGCTGGACAGCGCCCGGCCGGCGGCGCAGGATATCCGTGACCGGCTGTGCCGCCCCTGCCGCGACCAGTCGCAGCCACCGGTGCCGTCATGAACCAGACGCCGCAACGCCGCCTGCACTACATCCACGACCTCGGCCCGCGTGCCCGCGAGCGGCTGGCCGGTGCCTTCGTGCTGCTGGCCCTGGGGGTGCTGGTGCTTGCCGTGGCCGGCCGCGCGCGCACCGCGCATCTGTTCGAGGACCGCGTCCACTACCAGGCCGTGCTGCGCAACGCCCAGGGCCTGGGCCCCGACTCGCGCGTGTTCGTGGCCGGCATCGAGGTGGGCGAGGTCAGCGACTTCCGCATCGACGACAGGAACCGCATCTACCTGCAGTTCTATGTCTGGAAACGCTACCAGAAGCTGCTGCGCCGCGATTCCTGGGGCACCCTGGCACGCACTGCCCTGATCGGCGACGCCTTCCTCGACATCCATGCCGGTTCACCGGACCAGCCGATGTTGGCTGACGGCGCCTGGATTCCCGTCATCGAACCCATGACGCCCGATCAGCTGATGGAAAAGGCCAAGCCGGTGATCGAGGACCTGCAGAGCACCATCCACCGGGTGGCACGCCTGCTCGACCACATCGACCCGGCCACGGTGGAAAGCGGCAGCCGCGATCTGGCCGCCGCCCTGGCCGACCTGCGCGCCATCAGCGCCGAGATCCGTGCCGGCCGCGGCGCCATCGGCCGCGCCGTCTACGACCCGGCGATGGCCGACGACCTGTCGCGCAGCTTGGCCAGCCTTGCCGCCAGCCTGCAGCAGCTCGACCGGCGGCTGACGCAGCTCGGCCCCCTGCTCGAGGAGGTGCGGGGGGTAAGCCGGCAGAGCCGGGAACTCACCGCACAGATGAACCAGGCCATGCGCGTGGTCAACACCGAGCTGCAGCAACTGCCCGAGATCGTCGCCCGCATGCAACTGCTGCTGGCCGACACCGAACGCACGCTGCAGGGCATCCAGCGCATCTGGCCGCTGTCCGACGCCATCCAGCCGGCACCCGAGGAACTCATCATCGCCCCCGGGAGCGGCGAATGACGACCCGCCTCGCGCTCATCGCCACCCTGCTCCTGCTCGCTGCCTGCGTCAGCACGCCGGACCGGCGCCCGCGCGACCTGATCGAGGCCGAGCAGCAGCTCGGACAGGGCACCCGGGCCTTCCGCAACGACGACTACCGCAGCGCCGCCGCCCTGTTCCGGCGCGCCCTGGACTACTACCGCAGCGTGGACGATGCCGAGGGCCAGGCACGGGCACTGATCAACCTCGCCGAGACCGCCCTGGCGGTGGACGACCGCCACGCCGCGCACCAGCATCTGGCCGCATTGACACGGCTCTCGCCGCGCCTGCCGCAGACCGGGCTTGCCCCGCGCATCGGCCTGCTCGAGGCCAGGCTGGCCCTGCGCGAGGGGCGCGCCGACGAGGCCGCCCGGCTGCTCGACGGGCTGCTGGCCCGGCTGCCGGAAGACCGGCGCCGACCCGAAGACCCGCTCTACCAGGCCCTGCTGCTGCGCCGTGCCGAGGCGGCCCTGGCCGGCCCCACGCCAGCCGACGCAGAGCCAAGGCTGCAGCCCCTGCTGCCGCTGGCCGACAGGGGCCGGCTGGCGCCGGAAATGCAGGCCCGGCTGCTGCGCCTGCAGGCCGAGCTGCTGCTGCTCGAGGATCGGCCCGACGCGGCCTGCGCGCAGCTCGAACAGGCGCTGGCCGTGGCCCGGCAATCGCGTCGGCGCCCGGCCATCGCCGCCGCGCTGGAGGCGCTGGCCGCGCAGTCCCGCCACCAGGGCCGCCTGCGCGAGGCCGCCGAACTGCTGGAACGCGCCCTGCCGGTACGCTCGCGCCTGCTCGACCAGGCCGCCCTGCGCCGCGACCTGGAGTCCCTCCTCGCCCTGTACCGGGAACTCGGCGACGGGGAGGCCGAGCGGCGCATCCAGGCCACCCTGGCACGCCTGCCCGCGCAAGGCCCCGCGCGTCCCTGATCCCTTCGGATCCTTTTGCAATTTCGCGGCCGATCGCTATAATGCGCGGTTCCCCGATGGCCCCGGCCATCCGTGGGGCCGTGCCCGCGCACGGCCGGAACCGAACAACCGTTCAGAAGGTGATTACATGCCCAGCGTACGCGTCAAGGAAAACGAGCCCTTCGACATCGCCCTGCGCCGCTTCAAGCGCACCTGCGAGAAGGCCGGCGTCCTCGCCGAGGTCCGCCGCCGCGAGTACTACGAAAAGCCCACCGAGGTGCGCAAGCGCAAGAAGGCGGCCGCCATCAAGCGCCACGCCAAGCGCCTGGCGAAGGAAATGGCCCGCCGCACCCGCCTGTACTGATCCGGAGCCTCGCATGCCCGCTGCTGCCTCGCCGCTCAAGGCACGCATCACCGAGGACATGAAGGCGGCGATGCGTGCCAAGGACGCCCCGCGTCTCGGCACCATCCGCCTGATCCTGTCGGCGATCAAGCAGGTCGAGGTCGATACGCGCAAGGACCTGTCCGACGAGGACATCCTCGCCATCCTCGACAAGATGGCCAAGCAGCGCCGCGAGTCCATCGAGCAGTACGAGCGGGCCGGGCGCGACGACCTGGCCGGCAAGGAACGCGCCGAACTGGAGATCATCCAGTCCTACCTGCCCGAGCCGCTGTCCGAGGCCGAGATCGACGCCCTGATCGACGCCGCCATCGGCGAGACCGCCGCCGCCGGCATGAAGGACATGGGCAAGGTAATGGGGCTGCTCAAGCCCAAGCTGCAGGGCCGGGCGGACATGGGCGCGGTGAGCGCCCGGGTCAAGACCCGCCTCTCCTGAACACCCGGCCGTCCGGCAGCCGCGGGCGGCCCCGAACCCGCAGGTGACCTCATGGCCAACCCGATGCAGTTCCTCGAGATCCCGCGCATGGACCCGGCCAAGAAGCCGGCCCGGGAACGCGTGCTCGAGTTCCGCGAGATCTACGGCAGCTTCGATCCCGAACAGGCCGCGGCACAGGCCGGCCGCTGCCTCGCCTGCGGCAACCCCTACTGCGAGTGGAAGTGCCCGGTCCACAACTACATCCCCAACTGGCTCAAGCTGGTGGCCGAGGGCAACCTGTTCGAGGCCGCCGAACTGTCGCACAAGACCAACTCCCTGCCCGAGATCTGCGGCCGGGTGTGCCCGCAGGACCGCCTCTGCGAGGGCGCCTGCACCCTGAACGACGGCTTCGGCGCCGTCACCATCGGCGCCGTCGAGCGCTGGATCACCGACACCGCCACCGCCCAGGGCTGGAAGCCGGACCTGTCCCATGTGCAGGACACCGGAAAGCGGGTGGCCATCGTCGGCGCCGGCCCGGCCGGCCTCGGCTGCGCCGATGTGCTGGTGCGCAACGGCGTCAAGCCGGTGGTGTTCGACCGTTACGAGGAAATCGGCGGCCTGCTCACCTTCGGCATCCCGCCGTTCAAGCTGGAAAAGGAGATCGTCGTCCGCCGCAGGAGAATGATGGAGGAGATGGGCGTCGAGTTCCGCCTGTCCACCGAGATCGGCCGTGACCTGCCGTTCCAGCGGCTGCTCGACGAATACGATGCCGTGTTCCTCGGCATGGGTACCTACACCTACATGAAGGGCGGCTTCCCCGGCGAGGACCTGCCGGGCGTGTACGAGGCCCTGCCCTACCTCGTCTCCAACATCCGCCGCCTGATGGGCCTGGCCGGCCCCGACGAGGCGTACATCGACATGAAAGGGCAGCGCGTGGTGGTGCTCGGCGGCGGCGACACCGCCATGGACTGCAACCGCACCGCCATCCGCCAGGGCGCCGCCTCGGTGACCTGCGCCTATCGCCGCGACGAGGCCAACATGCCCGGCTCGCGCCGCGAGGTGGAGAACGCCAAGGAGGAAGGCGTGCAGTTCCTGTGGAACCGCCAGCCGGTGGAG
>JALWNJ010000206.1 GCA_026995955.1 Gammaproteobacteria bacterium | reverse complement strand
CGACCCCTTCCGCTTCGGGCAGATCGCCGCCACCAATGCCATCAGCGACATCTATGCCATGGGCGGGCGGCCGCTGATGGCCATCGCCATCTTCGCCTGGCCCATCGACAGGCTGCCGCCGGAGGTCGGGCGGCGGGTCATCGAGGGCGGACGCGCCGCCTGCGCGGCGGCCGGCATTCCGCTGGCCGGCGGTCATTCCATCGACGCGCCCGAGCCGATCTTCGGCCTGGCGGTGACCGGCCTGGTGGAGACCGAGCGCCTGCGCCGCAACGACACCGCCGAGCCGGGCTGTCAGCTGTTCCTCACCAAGCCGCTCGGCATCGGCATCCTGGCCACGGCGCAGAAGCAGAAGAAGATCGCCCCCGAACATCTGCAACTGGCCATCGAGCAGATGTGCCGGCTGAACGCGGCCGGCGCGGCGTTCTCCGCCCTCGAGTCGGTGACGGCGATGACCGATGTCACCGGCTTCGGTCTGCTCGGTCACCTGCTGGAGCTGTGCGACGGCAGCGGCGTGAGCGCCGAGATCGACTTCGAGCGCGTGCCGCTGATCGGGCCGGTGCGCGACTACCTGGCACAGGGCTGCACCCCGGGCGGCACGCAGCGCAACTTCGACAGCTACGGCGCGCGCATCGAGGGCCTGGACGAGGAGCGCAAGTACCTGCTCTGCGATCCGCAGACCTCGGGTGGGCTGCTGGTGGCGGTACGCGAGGACGGGGTGCCCGAGTTTCTCGAGGTGGCGCGCGGCGAGGGGCTGGAGCTCGAGCCCATCGGCCGTACCCTGCCGCGCCGCGAGCCCGTGATCCGCGTGCGATGAGCGAGCTGCCGCTGTTCGACGACTTCGAGCGCATCGTGCTGGAGGGCAGGCCGCTCATCGACACCCGCGCGCCGGTGGAGTTCGCCGAGGGCGCCTTCCCCGGCGCCGTCAATCTGCCACTGATGACCGACGAGGAGCGCGCCGCCGTGGGCACCTGCTACAAGCAGCAGGGCAACGCCGCGGCGGTGGCGCTGGGGCACGAGCTGGTCAACGAGGAAGTGCGTCGCCCGCGCATCGCCGCCTGGGCCGAGTTCTGTCGCGCCCATCCCGATGCCCTGCTGTACTGCTTCCGCGGCGGGCAGCGCTCGGAGATCGCGCAGCGCTGGCTGGCCGAGTACGAGGGCCTGGTCATCCCGCGCCTGCGCGGCGGCTACAAGGCCTTCCGCCGCTGGCTCATCGAGCAGATGGAAGGCCCCCTGCCGGAACCCCTGCAGGCCATGCCACGCTATGTGCTGGCCGGCCTCACCGGGGTGGGCAAGACCCTGTTCCTGCGCGAGCAGACCCATGTCATCGACCTCGAGGCGCTGGCCCACCACCGCGGCTCGGCCTTCGGCCGCCACATCGAGCCGCAGCCGCGCCAGATCGCCTTCGAGAATGCCCTCGCCTATGCCCTCATCCGCTACCTGCACGAGGATCATCCCTGGCTGCTGTTCGAGGACGAAGGCCGCAAGATCGGCGTACTGCGCCTGCCCGATGCCGTGCATCAGGGGCTGTATCGGGGCGCCGAGCGCATCGTGCTCGAGGCGCCGCTGGAGACGCGCATCGACAACACCCTGCAGGAATATGTCATCGAGGCCCAGGCGCGCTGGCGCGCGCACGACCCGGAAAACGGGCTGGCCGCCTGGCGCGCCTCCATCCAGGACAGCATGAACCGCATCCGCAAGCGCTTGGGCGGCGAACGCCACCGGGCGCTGCTGGAGCGCTTCGAGGCCGCCTGGCGCGAGCAGTGCCTGTGGGACCGGATCGACGGGCACCGCGAATGGATCGCCTTCCTGCTCACCGAGTACTACGACCCCATGTACCACTACCAGATGCAGCGCAGCGAGGTGCCGGTGGCGTTTCGCGGCGAGGCCGAGGCGGTGCGCGAGTGGCTGGCCCAGCGCTGAGCCTTGGCGCGCTCGTCATGGGTCGGGCCGGGTGGCTCCTGCTGCTGTGGATGCTGGTGCTGCCCGTGCAGGCCGGCGAGGTGCTGCGCGTGGCCGTGGCGAGCAACTTCCTGCCGGTGGCGCGGCTGTTGGCGCACTCGTTCGAGGCCGAGACCGGCCATCGCGTGAAGCTGGTGCCGGGCGCCACCGGGCGCCTGTACGCGCAGATCGTGCGCGGCGCACCGTTCGACCTGTTCCTCGCCGCCGACCGCGTGCGGCCACAACGCCTGGAGCGGGAAGGGCGCATCGTGCCCGGCAGCCGGCGCACCTATGCCCTGGGGCGGCTGGTGCTGTGGAGCCCGGACCCGCAGCGCATCCGCGACGGCAGCGGGATACTGCGCCGCGGGGACTTCCATCGCCTGGCGATCGCCAATCCGCGCTTTGCGCCCTACGGGCGCGCCGCGCGCGAGGTGCTCGAGCGGCTCGGCCAGTGGCAGGCGCTGGCGCCGCGCCTGGTGCGCGGCGAGAACATCGCCCAGGCCTTCCACTTCGTGCAGAGCGGCAATGCCGAGCTGGGCTTCATCGCCGCCGCCCAGTGGCAGGCCCTGCCCGCGGCCCGGCGCGGCTCCGCCTGGCCGGTGCCGGCGAACCTGCACGAACCCATCGAGCAGCAGATGGTGCTGCTGAGCCCGCGCCCCGCGGCCCGCGCCTTCCATGCCTGGCTGCTGCGCCCCGAGAGCCGGACACTGGTGCGCCGCTCGGGCTACGAGGTCCCCGCCGATGAGTGAGGCGGACCTGCAGGCGCTTTTGATTACCCTGCAATTGGCGGGCGTCACCACCGTCATCCTGCTCCTGATCGGCACGCCGCTCGCCTGGTGGCTGGCCCATGCCCGCGGCCGCTGGCTGCCCGCGGTCGAGGCCCTGGTGTCGCTGCCGCTGATCCTGCCGCCCACCGTGGTCGGCTTCTACCTGCTGGTGGCCCTGGCCCCGCAGGGGCCGGTGGGGCGCGTGGTCGAGGCCCTGGGCGGGCCGCGGCTCGCCTTCAGCTTTGCTGGCATGGTCATCGGCTCGGTGATCTATTCGCTCCCTTTCGTGGTGCAGCCGCTGCAGAACGCCTTTCGCGCCATCGGCCCGCGCCCGCTGGAGGTGGCCGCCACCCTGCGCGCCGGTCCCGTGGACCGCTTCCTCAGCGTCGCCCTGCCGCTGGCGCGCCACGGCTTCCTCACCGCCACCGTGCTTGGGTTTGCCCACACCGTGGGCGAGTTCGGCGTGGTGCTGATGATCGGCGGCAACATCCCCGGCGAGACGCAGGTGCTCTCCATCGCGATCTACGACCATGTCGAGGCGCTGGACTACGCCAGCGCGCACAAGCTCTCCGCCGGTCTGCTGCTGCTCTCCTTCCTCGTCCTGCTGCTGTTGCAGCGGGCAGGGCGCAGCGGGGGCACAAGGTCGTGAGTCTGAAGGTCGATCTCACTCTGAGCCGTGGCGAGTTCCGTCTGCAGGCCGCCTTCGCCGTGAACGAACCCGGCATCACCGCCGTCTTCGGCCCCTCCGGCTGCGGCAAGACCACCCTGCTGCGCGCCATCGCCGGGCTGGAACGCGCAGCCCGTGGGACCGTGCGGGTCGATGGCGAGATCTGGCAGGACGGGGATCGCCGCCAGCCCGTGCACCGCCGCGCTCTCGGTTTCGTCTTCCAGGAGGCAAGCCTCTTCGAACACCTGTCCGTGCACGACAACCTGCGTTACGGCTGGTGCCGGCTGCCGGCTCAAGAAAGGCGCATCGAACTCGAGGAGATCATCGACCTGCTGGGCCTGGAACCGCTGCTCCAGCGCCACCCCCGGGGCCTCTCCGGCGGCGAGCGCCAGCGGGTCGCCATCGGCCGTGCCCTGGCCACCAGCCCCCGCCTGCTGCTCATGGACGAACCGCTCGCCGCCCTCGACGCCGCCCGCAAGGCCGAGATCCTGCCCTATCTCGAACGCCTGCACCGGCACCTGAAGATGCCCGTGCTCCATGTCACCCACAGCACCGACGAAGTGGCCCGTCTCGCCGACCGCGTGTTGCTCATGGAGCAGGGGGGCATCGTCCACCACGGGCCAGTCGAGGAACTGCTGCCCATAATCAGTGGCGAGGCCGGCGAGCCCGCAAGCCTTTTGCGCGGTCGTGTAGTTGGTCATCACGCGGAAGACGGCCTGCTGGAAATCGCCGTCGGCCCCCTGCGCCTGCTGGTGCCCTCGGGCCCGCTGCCGAAAGGCGCCGAACTGCGCCTGCGCATCCCCGCCCGCGATGTCAGCATCGCGCTGGATGCCGAGGCAGCCAGCAGTATTCTCAACCGTCTGCCGGCCAGGGTACGGGCCATAGAGCCGGAGAGCGACGCGACCTGCCTCGTCCGGCTGGAAGTGGCAGGCCAGGAATTGCTGGCGCGGATCACGCGGCGGTCGGTTCGGGAGCTGGGGCTTTCGAAGGGGAAAGCAGCAGTGGCTCAGGTGATGAGTGTGGTGCTGGAGGGGATTCAGGAGGGCGAGTCAGCGGCCAAGCGTTCAAGGTGCGACTGTTAATGTGCTATATAGACAGTTCAGAGAAATTATCGATGCTATACTGAAATTCGCGCAGTATAGTTAACTGTTGGATCAAAATATAATAAAATCAATTGGTTAATACAGCCATCAAATCAAAACAAAGGCTGACAAATTCGAAAATTTATGCTATTCACGAACCCTAAAGCTTCGCAGGATAACAGAAGTGGTTCGTGAAGGGCTCAAATTTACAGCCATATTTCAGGTTTTGATGGCTGGCACGGTGGCTTTGAAAAGGGCTGTTCTTGCTTGGAATGTCCATGATCCAACAAGTCGCTGAAGCAGAAATTGGCTTCGCTGCGCGCCGCCAATTCTGCTTAGCTTTATTCCGTTAGCTGAAGAAATAAATTAACATCGAGTACAAAATCAATGAACCAATAACTTCTGAGCAATTCGTAGGGCTATTGGAAAAGTCTAGCCTTGCTGATCGTAGGCTCATTCACAATTCAGAGTGCATGGAAGGAGTTGTAAAAAATAGTAATCTTGTTGTAAGTGCTTGGCATGGTCATGAGCTAATTGGTATAGCCCGTTCAGTAACGGATTTTCATTATGCCTGCTATTTGTCAGATCTTGCGGTAGATCAAAAATATCAAAAGAATGGGGTTGGCAAGATATTGCTGTTCCTTACGCAGGAGCAACTGAATGAGGAATGTAAATTAATTCTCGTGGCTGCTCCTGATGCAAACTCATATTATGAGCATTTAGGGTTTGAAAATAACCCCAGGTGCTGGGTTCTAGATCGTGGGCAGAAAATTATCAGCTAACAAGTCAATTAACTTTGACGCAAAACTCAGCGCAATGCGCTGAGTTTTGCGCGAGTTATCGTTGTCGTTATGCGTCTGAATAGAACATGATTCGAAAACTGTTTGCTTCTTACAAAAGGATTACGCTCATGCAGAAAATAGGTTTCTGGGGTTCAATTGCGTCTATCGTTAGCCTTGCTATCGCCTTCATCCCTGGGCAGTCTGAGTCCGGGACTCAAGCGGGTAGCGTAGCTACTACTCAGGGAAACCAAAGTCCTGCCATTGGAGAAAACAACGGGAACGTAAACATCAATTACAACAATTCCCCGTCGCCCCAAGTTAAGAGTTATGTACTCAGAAACGCGAAAGGTGGTTCCGTACTTGTGGTTAGCACTCCCAGTATCGAGGCGGCCATGGATAAATCAAAGCATGTGTGCATGGTGGTAGGCGGAACTCCAATCATACTTCTCGGTGAAACTGCAAAAAAGGGCGGTATTGATATGTGGCAAAAAGTGCAAATTAACGGAGGGGGTTGCGCAAGTAAAGTCGGTTGGGTAGCTATCGAAAATATCAGCTATGAGTAAAACAAAAACGCATAACAATGCCATCAACCAGGACGTGCAAAAACGCCGCTTCGCTCTGCTTTTTACGTCGGTTATGGCGAACGTTATCCGAAAAATAGATTCAGGAAAAAATGTGGAGACTAAAATTGCATGACTGAGTCCAGCGATAATCTACCAGATAAGAATAATTTCCTTACAGCAAAAGGGAAATATCTTGTTGATGAAATTAAGTTTATTCAAAAGATAATGTCGGATTCGGAAAGCATATATTCGGCATGGGAGCGTTGGTTCTTAATGGTTATGGCTGCATTGATTTCGGCAACTATACTGATTTTAAAAAATGAGAATCATGCAATCCTGATATTATTTGTGTCATTTTTTGGGTTAGCATTTTCCATCATGTTTGCACTAATCCAGAAGGGCAATCACCTCTATGCCTCCGCTCGATTAGAGCGCTGGAAAATGATTGAAGAACTAGTGAAAAACGAAGTACCTAAAGAGGACCAATTTTACATGCAGATTATATCTTCACAGAATGAATACCTAAGGAGGCCAGAAAATAAATGGTATAAGCCTCCCTTAACAACCTGGTCCGTGCGAAAGTTATATCCCGTTATATTCGGAGCCATTTGGGTTGTGTTACTTATATCTGCTGTTATTGCTCTGTGTGTCTAACACGATATCGATACGCAGCATCGGATAACAAAAAACTTAAGCGGAAGCCAAAAAAAACGGCGCCGCTTAGTTAATCGTTGGGCCCCCTTGGATTGAGACACCATGGGAAAACTTTGGAAAGAGCTATTAACCAAGGAAACCATCACACGAGGATGGCACTTGGCCCGAACTGACGTGAAACAGGATTTCGCTGAAGACCTTTACTCGACTGACGTCTATGGTTTGGATCTAGCTCGCCAGGTTCAAGAGACGATAAACAGGCTTCGTACCAATACATACCAGCCAAGAGCACTTTTCCGAGTTGAGGTACCGAAAGGGCCGCTGGCTTTCAGGCCTGGGGCAGTAATTCCAATTCAGGATCGAACAGTTCTGTCCGCACTCGTCTTACTTATGGCAGCGGACATCGACAAAAAACTTCCTGAATCCGTTATTAGCTGGCGGCTTAAAGACCCGATACCCAAAAAAGGGCCTATCTTCCGGGAAAGCGATATAACGGAATTGCCATTTCTAAAGAAATGGACAGTCCGAGAGGAAGTAGATCCATTTGAAGGTTGGTATCGTCTTTGGCCTGAATTTGATGAGAAAACCCGGAGAATATTTCAGATCGAAGGTTATCGGTTCCTTGCAACTTCAGATATAGCCGCATATTTCGAGAACATCCAGCTACCGATACTTCGAGACCATTTACTAAAATACCTTCCTTACGAGACCGAGTTGGTAAATCTCTTGTGTTTTTTTCTGGAGAGCTGGTGCGACCGCACTGGTGATGGGCGAGCACATCACCGCGGAATTCCCCAAGGCAACTTCGTGTCAAGTTTCCTTGGGAATGTATTTCTCATTCCACTTGATAAAGCCTTCATTGATCTTGAAAAGAAATTCGATATAAAGTACTTCAGATATATGGATGATGTCAGAATTTTCACCAAAACTAGAGAAGATGCAAGACGATGCGTTCTGCTCATGGCAAGGACTCTGCGATCTTTACATTTAAACGTCCAAACGGCAAAGACAAAGATATACGACGAGCATAGGGGTGAGGTTTCCCGGTTGCTTATAGATGACCGAGTCGATAAGTTATCTCGAATAATTGACGAAATACAGAAAACTTATCGAGGAGGTCCTGTTCCTGCAACAACTAGAAAAGCATACCTGAAGTCTCTTTCCGAAATTGCCAAGAAAGAATCTCCAGTTGGTCAGAAAATTCTCGGCGCTCGAAGCCCCTTAGAAGGGCTCAGTTTGCGGGCTTTTAACCGTTGGATTACGGCGCACTCCCTGCTGGGAAGCGATGTTTATGTGGATCGTCTGCTAAAAGAGATCGCCAAGAGCGCGGACTCGAAGCTAACTAGGAAACTAATAGCAACGACACGACGCTTCCCTAGGAAACGCATCATCGAAAACGATGTAATGAAGATGATTAAAGGGGGTCAGATTATCTTTCCCCATCAAGAAGCAGAGTGCCTCAGGGCCTTGCGCTATCTCAGCACGCTAACAACCGATACAGTTGATCACTGTTGGAAGCGTGTAGCAAAGAAGACTGAAGATCGCTATCTGCGTATGGAGGCGGCATATCTCTTGAGTAGAACCGATTTGAGCAACGACAGGATTAATAGGCTTATTCAAATATTTAGGGAGGAGCCAGACTCCTATGTTCAAGCGGCGATAGCGGGTCTTCTAGTTCAGCGCCGAGAGAACAATCGAGAAATTGTGCAAATGCTAGTTTTTCATCCCAATGAAAAAGTTCGCGATATTGGGAAGCTTTTTCGTTCAGTAAAAAACGAACCGAGTTTTGCTAAAGAGACGCTGAGGCACGCTTTGAGGCCTGAGGTTCCATGGGTTCTGTGCGATAACATGCCGTTCCTCCATTTGATGGCAGCTTCACGGAATGAAGAAGTGCGGAAGCTTCTACTCGATGCCATTCGAGAGCCGCGCCGCAGACACAAAATCGGGGGTATAAAACCGATATTACAAGCCATCTTCAGAAGAACCCGGGAGTCACTTGTAGGTGTGGCGTGAACTCTCAAATGTCCAACAAAGCGTTACAGGCGACGTCTGGCCCGCTTCGCGCGCCATCCGCACCTGAACGCAGGCGTTAGAACTCAACTCGTGGGTGATGCATGGTTTAAGCCACTAGGCTGGATTCGAGACAAAGGGTTTGTACTGCTTCGTTCTGTATTCTAGATTTATTTAACAATCAGAATATCTGGCCTTAATGGCATTGGTGTCTCCATCCATTTTTCCCAGAATCCTTCTGAGTCCTCCGGACGGATACCGATACAGCCCAGTGTGCCAGTCTTGTTCCCATCCGGGTGTATGCCGAGGCCGTTTCGGTTGGTGTGAAACTGGGGCTGTAGTGGGATAAACCATGCCTCCCCTGTAAGCGGGTTTCTGAACCCTGATTTGAGCCCTGGTCCTACAACAACATGCCTTTTCTTGACTGTGTACTTGCCCGCGGGCAAGACAGGACCGAATCCCCCGCTGACGGCGTGGAATCGAAGTTCGCCCCACTCGATTATCCCTTCCTGCCGTTTGAATACGAAATGCGTCATTGGGCCAACTCCCTGGCTATGGCTGCTTCATCAATAGGTTGCGCAATTCCAAAAGATCCTTCCGGGCAAACCAATCTGGATGTTCAGAATGAATGTTACGCATCAAGTCGATGATTTGCTCACGGAACGCGCCATCGCTCTGTTGGTAGGCGGCAACAAGAATCCTTAATGCTTCTGGTTTGCTGCTTGCGATATCGGCAATGTCCTGAATTGGTACAGGGAGGATTCCGAAGGGATAACCGCCTGTTTCATGTAGTGAGAAAAGTGCCTTCCAATCATGGAATTCGCTTGCTGCTTTCAGCAGGGCCGCTCTGCCAATCAGTTGATGGCGGTATTGTATGTGGGTCTTCAGGAGGCTAAGGAGTGGGGTTTGGGGTTGCCATTCGTTGAGCTGTTGTTCGGCGATACTGTCGAGCGGAATGACCGCCAGTAGCGATGCAGACAGGTAGTCCCGGATGGGTTTGGATTGTCGTTCGAGAAGATGTGACGCAATTGCGCTTGCTTCTTCCGGAGGCTGGCTCTCGGCCCAACAGGGTTGGGAAGTCAGCAGGAGGAGTGGGATGATCCATGTGAGTCGTTTCATGGGGCGTCCTTGTCTTTTATGCGGATTCTGATGTTTCCCGTGCTGGCTGTCAATGGCAAGGTTAAAAAGGGCGCCCCTTTTCGGAGCCGAGGGGCCAGTAGCTGGAACCAGGATTACCGAGGTTTCGTTCTGACTCGTTCCAAGCTCCTCGTTCCCTGCTCCTGTTCCTGTTCCTGGTTGCACATCCGCTTTCGCGGCTGCGCGTGACTTTCTTTGCTTGCCCAAAGAAAGTCACCAAAGAAAGGGCACCCGGAGCCCGCGCCCCTTCGGGGTCCCCGCCCACGACCTTGTCGCTGCGGGGTCCATCGACAGGCCTCCTGCCTGACGATGGACTGGCCGGCGTCCCTGCCGGCCACCCGGTCCCCTGCGGGGCCCGGGCGATTCCGCGCTCCGGCGGCCGTGGGCGGCGCGGGCTACGGGGAAGGGCAAGGCGCTTCGTTCTGAATTGGTGTCGGTCCTTGCTGCCGCTGCGTTCCCGGGAGCGGTGTTTCAAGGGACTTGGCACTTGTGGTGAGGTGGAACGAAGCCACTCCCTCGTCCCCAGTCCCTCGCCCCTCGCCACTTCCTTCCTGCCGTTGAACGCGCCGAGGCCGGGCACGGTTTCCGGGAGATGCCCGAAGGGAGGCCGGCAGGGATGCCGGCCTGCCGAGCGCGGGCCGGGACGGCCCTTCGCGAGGCCCCCGGAAACCGTGCCCGGACTCGGGAACCCCGAATGGGCGCGTTCTCCGGCTGCATTTCTTTGCTTCGTTTCTTTGTGCCAGCAAAGAAATGAAGTGGAGCCCGCGTAAGCGGGATCGCAATCCAGGAACAGTAGCAAGGAACAAGGCGCTTGGGGTGAGGCAAAACGGAGCCTCCGCCAACCTAGCCCCAAGTCCCAAGCCCCTCGTCCCTGCGCTCCACCGAAATCCGCTCCATCAGATAACACAGGCAATCCTGGCGCACGACGCGCTCGTCGAGGGTGAGCATGGAGGGCATGACGCTCTTGCGCGAGACGAGCAGGCCGGTGCCCCTGGGGCCGTCGCCGTGCGGGTGGATGGCGAAGTATTCGGCGGTGACTTCGCGGCCGTGTTCGTCGCGGGCGACGGGGCAGGCGCCGGGGCGGTTGACGCGGCCCCAGACGGTCTCGGCGGGAACCTCCCGGAAGTTCATGTGATCGAGGTCTTCGTTGAGGTAGAGGTCGGCATGCTTGCGGGTGAAGCTGAAGTCGGTGTCCTCGTCGATAGTGACCTGGGCGACGGTGTGGAACAGGTCGATGTCGTGCGGGGCGACGGGGTGTTCGGGCAGGTGGTCGAGGTGCAGGCAGGCGTCGATGAATTCGATGGCGCGCTGTACGCCGTGCGGCTGGTGGGGCTTGCCGCATTCGAGGGTGGTGGCGGGGCAGAGGGCGCCCATGGCCATGGACTGCACGCCGGCGGGGCGGATGAAGTACACCACGGTGCGGCTGAACAGGCTGGCGAGCTGCAGGTGGCGGTGGTCGAGGCGGTTGACGCAGGCGTAGTGGGGATTGAGGCCGGTGTTGTTGTGGATGTCGATGCTGGCGAAGGGGTGGCGAGTGCGCATCTCCTCCACGACACGGGCCATCATGGCGGCCTCGGGGCTGTCCATCCACTGGTCGCCGCCGGGCCAGACGCGGTTGTAGTCGGGCTGGCCGTCGAGCCGGCGCAGGCCCCGGGCGGCGGCGGCCACATTGCCGACGAACAGGGTCAGCGCGCGCGGCAGGCCGTGTTCGCCGTGGCGGCGCAGGATCTCCTGCATGGCGAGCAGGCCGGTGTCCTCGTTGCCGTGCAGCAGGATGGAGACGAACAGCGGCTCGGGGCGGCGGCCCGGCAGGTTGATCAGGGTTGGGCCGGGCAGAATGTGGTGCAGGTTGCGCGCGCTGGTCTCGAGGAAGCCCTCGGGCAGTCGGTCGGTGATGGTGAGCAGGCCTTCGGTCATGGTCAGAGTTCCCACTGGTGTACGGGGCGGTCCTGTTTCTGTTGATGCAGCATGCTGGCGGTGAGTTCGTCCATGCGCGGGCCGTGGGCGGTGACGAAGCGGCGCTGCCATTCGGCACCGTTCTGGGTGGTCTCGACGCGCTGGCGAATGATGTCCAGCCAGCGATGCCGCTCGTCCTCGCCGATGCCGAGATCGGCCAGGCCCTCGTCGGCCAGGTCGATGAGGTCGTCGCGCAGCAGGCGGCGCAGTTCCACGCGGCCGCGCTCGGGCCAGTCGACGGTGGCGCGCAGGCCGCGGCGGGCGGCGGCATGGAAGTTGTCGCGTGCCTGGGTAAAGGGAATCAGCTCCTGCAGTTCGGCACGGACCAGCGCCTGCATCAGGCCGTAGGCAAAGGCGGCGTTGGCGATCATGTCGCGCAGCGAGGGCCCGGCGGGCATGACGCGGTGCTCGATGCGCACATGGGGCAGGCCCTGGTCGTCGAAGCCGATCAGGGGGCGGTTCCAGCGCCAGATGGTGCCGTTGTGCAGGCGCAGGTGGCTCATGCGCTCGGGCGGGTCGTCGGTGACGATGGGCAGCAGCGGCGGGAAGTGTTCGAGGTTTTCGCGGAACACCTCGAGGATGCTGTCCTGGGCGTAGCCGCTGCCGAAGCTCACACGGTGCAGCGGCCCGCTCCAGGCGCCCTCGTAGCCGCCCACTTCCACCGCCTGTTCGAACAGCGGGATGCGGGTCTCGTCCCACAGCGGGATGCCGAACAGGTAGGGGGAGTTGGCCGCCGCGCCGACGGTGGCGGCGGAGGCGATGATGGCGGCGTTGTAGTAGAGGTGGGCGCGCCGCGCCGGGATCTGCAGGTGGAGCTGGAAGGAGGTGGCGGCCGATTCCAGCATCACATTCTCGTGCTTCTCGCTCAGGTAGCCCTCGCCCTGGATCTCGAGATGCAACGGCTGGCCGCGGCGGGCGGCGAGCACCTGTTCGTTGAGCGCGGCGTAGCGCTTCATGTCGGACATGTTCTCGAGCCCCAGGTGCTCGGGCCGGAGGGTGGGCAGGATGCCGGTCATGAGCACTTCGCAGTCGAGCTGGCCGGCGATCTCGCGCGCCTGGCGCAGGGTGCCGACCAGCTCGCGGTGGCTGTGGTCGAAGGCGGGCAGGCTGCCGTCCAGCGGCTGCGGGCTGCTGTTGAACTCGACATTGAAGCGGGCGAGTTCGGGGCTTGCCAGGGGGCTGGCGAAGCGGTCGAGGAATTCGCGGTTGCGTGGCGCCGGGCAGTACTGGGGGTCGATCAGCCAGGCCTCGATCTCGTAGCCGCCGACAATGTGCGTCTCGTCCATGCGGCGCTGCGCCAGCCAGTCGGCGAGCAGGTCGGTCTCCTGCGCCACGCGCTGGCGAAAGCGCGCGAAGTCGTCTTCCGTGAAGCGGGTGCGGTCGATTTCCTGGCCCATGTCGCGCTCCGGTGGGGGTTTTTCTCAGTATGCCTCGCTGGGGGGGCAGTCTGCATTGATCTCGGCCAGCCTTTGCGGCGTGCCGATGTCGCGCCAGTCGCCGTCATGCAGGCTGCCGCTGACGCGGCCCTCGGCCATCCACTGGCGCAACAGGGGGGCGAGTGGCGCTGGTTGGTCGGGGTCGAGCGCGGCAAAGCCCTCGGGCCGGAACCAGCCGATGCCCGCATAGGTGAGGCGCGGCGCGCCGCCGGCGTGCAGACGGCCCTGCGCGTCGAGCGCGAAGTCGCCTTCGGGGTGGTGGGGCGGGTTGGGCACCAGCACCAGATGGGCCAGGTCCTCGCCCCAGGCCCACTGCGGGCGGGGGCGGAAGTCGGTCCACACATCGGCGTTGACGACCAGAAACGGCGCTTCGCCGAGCAGGGGCAGGGCGTGGGCGATGCCGCCGGCGGTCTCCAGCGGGGCCCGTTCCGGCTCGATGCTGTAGCGGATCCGCACGCCGTGTGCCGTGCCGTCGCCCAGCGCCTCGCGGATGTGCCGGCCGAGCCAGCCGGTGTTGATGACGATGTCCTCGAATCCGGCGGCGCGCAGGCGGCGCAGATGGTGGACGATGAGCGGCGCGCCGCAGACCTCCAGAAGCGGCTTGGGGGTGTGGTCGGTGAGCGGGCGCATGCGTTCGCCGCGCCCGGCGGCGAGGATCATGGCCTTCACGCCAGCCGCTCGAAGAGGGTCAGTTCGTCGAGCAGCGCGGCGAGGTCGCGCGTTTCCGGGTGGTGCGGCGCCATGCTCCGGATGTAGCCCAGCGTGCGCGGGATGTCCTTCAGGTAGCCCGGCTTGCCGTCGCGGTGGTTGAGGCGGGCGAAGATGCCGCTGGCCTTGAGGTGGCGCTGGATGCCCATGAGGTCGAACCAGCGCAGGAATTCGTCTTCCGCCACCTGCGTCTGCCAGCCGGTGGCATGGGCGCGGGCGAGCCAGTCCAGTGCCCAGTGCCGTACCCGTTCCTGCGGCCAGGCGATGTAGCAGTCGCGCAGCAGGGAGACGAGGTCGTAGGTCAGCGGGCCGTGCACGGCATCCTGGAAGTCGAGGATGCCCGGGTTGTTGCCGGGGCAGTACATGAGGTTGCGCGAATGCCAGTCGCGGTGCACGAACACCCGCGGCTGTTCCAGCGCGGCGGCGGCCAGGGCGTCGAAGGCGCGTTGCAGCCGCGCCGCCTGTTCGGTCTCGAGCGTGATGCCGAGGTGGCGCCCCAGCAGCCAGTCGCGGAACAGGCCCATCTCGGCCTGCAGCAGCGCCTCGTCGTAGGGTGGCAGGCCGTCGCGGTCGGCCTGTTGCAGGCGCAGCAGCGCATCGGCGGCATCACCGTAGAGGCGATCGGCGCTGTCCGCGTCGAGCACGCTCAGGTAGTCGGTGCTGCCGAGGTCGGTGAGCAGCAAAAAGCCCTGTTCGGTGTCGGCCTGCAGCACCTCGGGGACATGCAGGCCGGCGGCCAGCAGGCGCGCGGCGATGTCGATGAAGGGACCGGTGTCCTCGTGCTCGGGCGGGGCGTCCATGACGATCAGGCTGCGCCCGTCGGTCTGCACGCGGAAGTAGCGGCGGAAGCTGGCGTCGCTGGAAGCCGGCGTGAGCCGATGGCCCTGCGGGAACAGTTGCTGTAACCAGGCGTGCAGGGCCTCGAGGCGTGCATCGGCGGGCTGCGGGGTGGCGTTCGGGTCCATGCGGGCAAGGTATCCGCTTTGCTCCATCCTTGCAAACGGACTGGACTTTGCGCCTTCTTGGGTTAGGCTTGAGAACAGCACGGGCGGCACTGCGGTGGGTTCGTGCTGGAAACGAGACGGATACCACAAGCGGGAGGAAAGCAATGAGCGAAGAACAGAATCCGTACAAGGCACCGGACGCCGAGCTGGTCTCGGCCGGTGCGCAGGAGGAGGCCGGAACGCCCGAGCCGCGGGGCGTGGACGTCGGCCGTGGCGTGGGCTGGTTCGGCGACGGCTGGCGGCTGTTCAAGGCCGCCCCGGGGATCTGGATCGCCAATGTGGTCATCCTGCTGGTGATCACCCTGGTGCTGGCCTTCATCCCCATCGTCTCGCTGCTCAACACCCTGCTGAGCCCGGTGTTCATGGGTGGCCTGATGCTGGGCTGTCGTGATCTGGATCGCGGCGAGCCGCTGACGGTCAATCACCTGTTCGCCGGTTTTTCGCAGCGCACCGGTGCGCTGATCGGGCTGGGCGCCATTTATCTGGTGCTGATCTTCGTGGTGATGGCCATCACCATGGGGCTGATGTTCGGCATGGGCGGCGGCATGCAGGCGGCCATGTCCGGCAATCCGGGCTCGGTCGATCCCACGGCGGTGATGGCGGCGTCGATGACCGGCATGCTGGTGGGGCTTGCGCTGATCGTTCCGGTGATCATGCTGTACTGGTTCGCACCGGCGCTGATCGTGCTGCACCCGGAGGTCGGGGTGATCGAGGCCATGAAGCTGAGCTTCTCCGGTTGCCTGAAGAACATCCTGCCCTTCCTGGTCTATGGCATCGTGGGCATCGTCATCGCCTTCGTGGCCTCGATTCCCTTCGGCCTGGGCTGGCTGGTGGCCGGGCCGGTGTTCATCGGCAGCATCTATGCCGGCTACAAGGACATCTTCATCGGCGAGTAGGCCCTGCAGGACAGCAAAACGGAAGCGGCCCGGTTCATGCCGGGCCGCTTCGCGTTCGGCAGGTCGGTCTGGCTCAGCGGTATTCGCGCATCCAGGCAGGGCGATGGTCGCGGCAGCCGTGCTCGCGGCGCTTCCAGGCCGTGGCGAAGACCTTGGCGGCGCAGTCGCCGGTGCAGGCGGGACCCTCGATGCCCTCGTTCTGGCGCTCGATTTCCTCGCTGTAGGTGATGAGGGCACGCCGCAGCTTGGTGAGCAGGCTGTTGTCGAGGTGGAAGCCGCGCTCGGCCAGGGCCTGTTCCAGGGCCTCGTAGTGGATCTGGCGCAGGTCGTAGCTCACGCCGACCACATTGGGCCGCACCCAGCGCGTGCCGAGCACGCCGCGCGCATCGACCAGCAGCAGCATGGCGCTGCGCGCCTGGTCTTCCTCTGCGTGGGGGCCGCGGAAGCAGATCTCGCGGTGCTTGATGATGGGGTCGGGTCGCTCACTCATGCCCGATGAGCATAGACCCTGTGCGGGAATTATCAAGCCGGTCGGCGGCCGCCGCTGATGCGGGGATGCCCGGCCAGGTCGGCTCGTGTGGCGACGGCCTCGAAGCCGGCGGCGCGCAGCAGGGCCTGCAC
>JALWNJ010000205.1 GCA_026995955.1 Gammaproteobacteria bacterium | reverse complement strand
TTTCTGGTCCTGCAGAGTGCACACCCGGGCATGGACCTCGATGCCCAGCAGCGCAGCCTGGAGCAGATCCGTCGCGCCTTTGACCGGGCCGCGGCCGGTACCGATGCCCGCATGCGGCTGTCGGGTGCCCCCTGGTTCGCGCTGCAGAGCCGTGACCGCATCCGCGCCGAGAGCCGGCGGCTGAGTCTGCTGGCCAGCCTGTTCCTGGTCGGCTTCATGCTGTGGGTGTGGCGCGATCCGCGCCGTGTGCTGCTGGCGGCGGTGCCGCTGGGGCTGGGGGTGCTGGCCGGGGTGGCGGTGACCGGCTGGCTGTTCGGCAGCCTGCACGGCATCACGCTGGCCTTCGGCATCACCCTGCTCGGGGTGGCGCTGGACTATCCGGTGCACCTGTTCGCCCATCAACGCCCAGGGGAGCTGGCGCGCACGGCGCTGGCCCGGGTCTGGCCCACGCTGCGTCTGGGTGTGCTCACCACTGTAATCGGCTACGCGGCGATGGCGCTCACCGATTTCCCCGGACTGGCCCAGCTTGGAGTTTTCTCGATCGCCGGCCTGCTGATGGCCGCGGCCAGCGTGCGCGGGCTGCTGCCGCTCCTGCTGTCGCCGCCGCGGCGGACACCGCGGTTGCTGGGCCTGGCGGGCTGGTTGGCGCGGCACTCGCCGCCGCGCCGTCTCGGCCTGTGGGTGCTTGGCCTGCTGCTGGTGTCCGGGCCGCTGCTGCTCGCCGGTGTCGACGATCCCTGGTCGCACGATGTGCGTGATCTGAGCCCGGTGCCGGCAGAACTGCGCCGCGCCGACGGCGACCTGCGCCGAACCCTGGGGGTGGCGGAGCCGGGCCATCTGATTGTGGTCCAGGGCCGTGACGCGGAGCAGGTGCTGCAGCGCGAGGCGCGTCTTTTGCCCTTGCTGGAGCAGGCGCGCAGCCAGGGCTGGCTGCAGGGCTACGAGCTGGCAGTCAGCCGTACACCGCCTGCTGCCGTACAGCGCCGTCGCCAGGAAGCCCTGCCGGACGAACAGACCCTGCGCACCCGTTTCAACCGTGCGCTGCGCGACCTGCCCTTCCGCGAGGATGCCTTCGAGCCCTTCTTCCGTGATGTAGCCGCGAGCCGTGGGCTTGCGCCCCTGCAGCCGTACGACCTGGCCGGCACGGCGCTGGATCCGGCCCTCGCCGGTCTGTTGCAGGAGACGGCCTCCGGGGTCCGTGGTCTGGTGCGTCTGCAGGGGTTGTCCCGTCCCGATGCGCTGCGTCAATCGCTGCAGGCCGCGGGCCCGCCCGGCGTGCGGCTGCTGGATCTCACCGCTGCCACCAGTCGTCTGATGGACGACTTCCGGCGCGAGGCGTTGTCCCGGGTCCTGCTTGGTGCGGCCCTGATCCTGGTCCTGCTGCTGCTGGCCTTGCGCCGACCTGCGCGGGCCTTTGCCGTGCTGGGCGCGGTGCTGGCCGCGATCTCGGCCACGCTCGCCCTCCTTGTCCTGCTGGACGAAAGGCTTACCGTGTTTCACCTGGTGGCGCTGTTGCTGGTCGCCGGTCTCGGCATCGACTATGGCCTGTTCTTCACCCGTGAGGACACGGGCGGGGAGGCCGGGCGCACCGCGCTCGCGGTGCTCGTCTCCGGGGTGTCCACCGTGGGCGTGTTTGCTATCCTTGCGTCTTCGGGTATTTCCGTGCTGCAAGACCTGGGCCTCACGGTGGCGTTGGGGACGGCGCTGTCCTTCCTCGCCGCCTGGCTGTTGCCCGGGGTGTTGCAGCACCTGCATGGCAAAAGGCCTTGAAACCACTTTCGGTTACCGCATTCACCGTCACCTCGGCTCTGGGTACGGGGCTCGAGGCGCATCGTCGCGCCCTGGCCGAGGCCCGCGGCGGGCTCAGGCCCTGCGACTTCGCCGAGGTCGATCTCGACACCTGGATCGGTCGCGTCGAGGGCGTGGAGGCCGTGTGCCTGCCACCGTCGCTCGCGGCCTGGGACTGCCGCAACAACCGTCTGGCCTGGCTGGGGCTGGCGCAGGATGGCCTGCGCGAGGCCGTGGCGCAGGCACGGGCCCGTTACGGCGCCGAGCGCATCGGTGTCTTTCTCGGTACCTCCACCTCCGGTGTCGAGCAGACCGAGCAGGCCTATGCCCGGCGCGACGCCGAGGGTCGCCTGCCGGCGGACTTCGACTACCGCCGCACCCAGAACACCTTCTCGCTTGCCGCCTTCGTGCTCGAGGCGCTGGAACTGGCCGGTCCCGCGCAGGTGGTGTCTACCGCCTGTTCCTCCAGCGCCAAGGTGTTCGCTGCCGCAGCTCGCCACATCGAGGCCGGGCTGTGCGATGCGGCGCTGGTGGGCGGGGTGGACAGTCTGTGCCGCATGACCCTGTACGGCTTCAACAGCCTGCAGCTGGTCTCGCCCGAGCCCTGTCGCCCGGCCGATGCCGGGCGCGACGGCATCAGCATCGGCGAGGCGGCCGGTTTTGCCCTGCTGGAACGGGAAGGGGACGGTCGTTTCCGTCTGCTGGGCTGTGGCGAGAGCAGCGATGCCTGGCACATGTCCAGCCCGCATCCCGAGGGCGAGGGGGCAGTCCGGGCCATGCGCGCGGCGCTGGACGACGCGGGCCTGGGGCCCGGGGACATCGATTTCCTGCACCTGCACGGTACCGCCACCCCGGCCAACGACCTGGCCGAGGACCGCGCCGCCTGCCGCGTGTTCGGCGAGGCCCTGCCGTGTGCCTCGACCAAGGGCTTCACCGGTCATACCCTGGGCGCTGCCGGCATTCTCGGCGCGGTCATCGGCCTGCTTGCCATCGAGCAGGGGTGGATGCCGCCCAGCCTCAACACCCGCAGCCTCGACCCGGCCCTGCGTGGCCGCTATGTGCTCGAGCCCGAGTCGGCACCGCTGCGGCGGGTGATGGTCAATGCGCTGGGCTTCGGCGGCAGCAATGCCAGCCTGGTGCTGGAGGGCGATTCGGCATGAAGCGGCTCGAGGCCCGCATCGCCGGCATCGGCCTGTGCGCTCCCGGCCTGCCGGACTGGGCAACCGGCCACGCCCTGCTGGCCGGTGAGGCGGACTGGGCGGAATCGGCCGAACTGGGCCGGCTGGCACCCGAGATGCTGCCGGCCAACGAACGGCGTCGCACCACGGTGCTCATCCGCCTGGCGCTGCAGGCGGCGCAGCAGGCGCTGGACGGCCACCAGGGCGAGGTGCCCAGCGTGTTCGCCAGCTCCGGCGGCGACCTGGAGATCGTCGATCGCATCCTGCAGGCGCTGCAGATGCCGGGGCGTCCGGTGTCGCCGACCCATTTCCACAACTCGGTGCACAACGCCCCGGCCGGCTATGCCTCCATCGCGCGGCGCGACCCGGCCCCCTCCACGAGCCTGTCGGCGCACGATGCCAGCCTGGCGGTCGGTCTGCTGGATGCGCTTGCCCGGCTGGCCGCCGGCGACGAGGCGGTGTTGCTGGTGGCCTATGATCATCCGCCGCCGCCGACCCTGGCGCCCTTCCGGCCGCTGCTGGCCCCCTTTGCCCTGGCCCTGATGCTGCGGGCCGAGGGGGCCGGGCCGCGGCTGTGGGCACAACCCGCCACGGATGGAGAGAGCCGCCTGAACCGGCCGGCTCTGGAGCGGCTGCGCAGCGGCAATCCGGCCGCGCGCGGTCTGCCCCTGCTCGAGCGGCTGGCCCGGGAAGAGGCCGGCACCGTGCATCTGCCGATGCCGCGCGGCACGCTGGCCGTCACCCTGGAGCCCCAGGCATGAGCACGACGATCAACCAGGCCCGCATTGCCGCGCTCATTCCCCACGCCGGTACCATGTGCCTGCTCGATTCGGTGCTGCACTGGGACGGGAGCGGTATCCGCTGCAGCGCCCGCAATCACCACGATCCGGCCAATCCCTTGCGCGGGCCGCAGGGGCTGGGCATGCTGGCCGGCATCGAGTACTGCGCCCAGGCCATGGCGGTGCACGGGGCGTTGCTGGCCGAGGCGGTGGGCGAACGACTGGCGCCAGGCTATCTGGCGGCAGTGCGCGGCGTGCGGCTGCAGGGCGAACGGCTGGACACGGTGCCGGGCCCGTTGCTGGCCGAGGCACGCCGGCTGATGGGACAGGGGGGGCTGCTGATGTACGAAGTGACATTGTACGATGGCGATGAACGCCTGCTGCTCGAGGGGCGCATCACGGTGGCGGAACGGGGAGGAGAAGCTGCGTGAAAAGGGCGCTGGTGACCGACGGAAGCGGTGACATCGGCAGCGCCATCTGC
>JALWNJ010000204.1 GCA_026995955.1 Gammaproteobacteria bacterium | reverse complement strand
GTCCAGCACCTGGTCGTAGAAAGAGAAATCGCCCACCGGGATCCGGTCCAGCCCGGCGGCCTGCTGCCGCTTCCAGTTCGCCGCGCGCAGGGCCCGGCCCTCGGCCTCCAGCGCCTCGCGGTCGATCTCGCCGCGCCAGTACCGCTCCAGTGCGAACTTCAGTTCCCGCTGCGCACCGATGCGCGGGAAGCCCAGATTGTGTGCCTGCATGTCTCTGCACTCCATAACGATCAACTTGACGATGCAGAGTCTGGGCGCGCACAATCATTAATACAACTCATGATTATTCATAAAAAGTTGAGAAATATTCATGAACCTGGAGATCCGCCACCTGCGCACCCTGCAGGCGCTGGCCCACGAGGGCAGCCTGTCGGCAGCCGCCGAACGCCTGCACCTCACCCAGTCCGCGCTTTCGCACCAGCTCAAGGGGCTGGAGGCACAGCTTGGCGCACCGCTCTACCAGCGCAAGTCACGCCCGCTGCGTCTCACCCGCCAGGGCGAGCGCCTGCTGGCACTGGCAGACGAGGTTCTGCCGCGGATAGACGCCGCCCGACGCGATCTGCAGCGCATGGGGACGGGCGCCCGGGGCCGCCTGTTCATCGCCATCGAGTGCCACAGTTGCTTCGCCTGGCTCATGCCCACCATGGACCGCTACCGCCACCTGTGGCCCGAGGTGGAGATGGATCTGACCACCAGTTTTGCCTTCGACCCCCTGCCGGCACTGGTGCGCGGCGAACTCGACCTGGTGGTCACCTCGGACCCGCGGCCAGTGTCCGGCATCCATTACGAACCGCTGTTCGAGCACGAAGCCCTGCTGGCGCTGGCGCCGGACCACCCACTGACCCAGCGGCGCTGGATCCGCCCGCAGGACCTGCGAGGCGAAACGCTGATCACCTATCCGGTGGAACGGACACGACTGGATGTGTTCAGCCGGTTTCTCGATCCGGCGGGCATCGAGCCGGCTGCGGTACGGCAGACGGAACTGACGGTGATGATGGTGCAACTGGTGGCCAGTCGCCGCGGCGTGGCCGTGCTGCCCGACTGGGCGCTGGCCGAGTACCTGTCGGGGGGGCAGATCACCGCTCGCCCGCTGGGCCGCCACGGGCTGCACGGCACGCTGCATGCCGCCATCCGCAGGCAGGATCATGGCATGCCCTGGATGACGGACTTCATCCAGACCGCACGCGAAGTCGCCGGCCTGCGGGCGCGCGGAGAACACGACGCCCGGAGCTGATTCTGCTATAGTGCGCGCCCTTTTCCGCACGCCCGGTCGTACCCTTCCATGTTCGAACTCACCTGCCCCGGCAAGGCCTGTGTCCGCAATGACCTGCTCTCCGGCCTGACCGTCGCGCTCGCCCTCGTCCCCGAGGCCGTCGCCTTCGCCTTCGTCGCCGGCGTGGAACCCCTGGTGGGGCTGCACGCAGCCTTCATGATGGGACTCATCGCGGCCCTGGTCGGGGGGCGGCCCGGCATGATCTCGGGCGCCACGGGCGCCATGGCCGTGGTCATGGTGGCACTGGTCAGCGAGCATGGCATCGAGTACCTGTTCGCGGCCGTGCTGCTGGCCGGGCTTTTGCAGATCCTCGCCGGGCTGCTGCGCCTGGGCAAGTTCATCCGCATGGTGCCGTATCCGGTGATGCTGGGCTTCGTCAACGGGCTGGCGATCGTCATCTTCCTCGCCCAGCTGCAGCACTTCCAGGTACCGGATGGCGCAGGCGGCCATCAATGGCTGCAGGGTGCCCCGCTGGCCATCATGATCGGCCTGGTGCTGCTGACCATGGCCATCATCCACTTCCTGCCGCGGCTCACGCGCATCGTGCCCGCCTCGCTGGCCGCCATCGTCGTGGTCACCCTGCTGACCCTGGGCCTGGACCTCGACACCCGCACCGTGCAGGGCGTACTGGCCGACATGACCGGCAACCCCGAGGCCTCCATCGCCGGCGGGCTGCCGGCCTTCCACCTGCCCGAAGTGCCCTGGAACCTGGAGACGCTGCGGATCGTCGTGCCCTACGCGCTGGTACTGGCCGGCATCGGACTCATCGAATCGCTGCTCACCCTGCAGCTCATCGACGAACTCACCGAGACCCGCGGTCGCGGCAACCGGGAGTGCATCGGGCAGGGCGTCGGCAATGCCGTCAACGGCCTGTTCGGCGGCATGGGTGGCTGCGCCATGATCGGGCAGAGCCTCATCAACATCAATTCCGGCGGCCGCGGGCGGCTGTCCGGGATCGCCGCCGCCCTGTTCCTGCTGGCCTTCATCCTGTTTGCCTCCGGCCTCATCGAGCAGATTCCCATCGCCGCGCTGGTCGGGGTGATGTTCATCGTCGTCATCGGCACCTTCGAATGGGCCAGTTTCCGCCTCATCGGCCGCATCCCGCCGGAAGACACCTTCGTCGGCATCCTGGTGGCGGTCGTGACCGTGCTGTCCGACCTGGCCGTGGCCGTCATCGCCGGCGTCATCGTGTCGGCCCTGGTGTTCGCCTGGAAGCATGCGCGCCACATTGGCGTCGAGCAGTTCATCGACGGCAACGGCGCCAAGGTGTACCGGCTGCACGGCCCCCTGTTCTTCGGCTCGGCCCATGGCTTTGCCGAGCTGTTCACACCGCACCACGACCCGCGGGAGGTGGTGGTCGACTTCGCCGACGCGCGCGTCATGGACCATTCCGGGCTGGAGGCGATCGACAAATTGGCCGAACGCTATCAGCGCGCCGGCAAGCGGCTGCGGCTGCGCCATCTGAGTCCGGAATGCCGCGAACTGCTCGACCGCGCCGGTGACCTGGTGGAGGTCAACCGGGAGGAAGACCCGCACTACCACATCGCCGACGACCGTCTCGCCTGAGTGGAAGGGGGCGCGCCTCAGCCGTAGGGATCGGCTACCCCCTCAGGGCGGCGCTTGAAGCGCCGGTAGTTCCAGGTGTACTGCGCCGGTCGCAGGCGGATCAGTTCCTCGATGGCCTCGTTCAGTACGGTGGCGCCGACCTCGGGATCCGGATCGTGGATGCGCTTGTCCAGCACCCGCACATGCAGGTGCCATCCGCGTCCGCGCGGCAGACGCTCGGCAAAGGACAGCACCACCGGCACGCGGCGCTCGGCCGACAGCCGGGTGAGCAGGGTCATGGTGTAGGCCGGCCGGCCGAAGAAGGGCGCAAACACCCCACTGCCGCCACGCGGCGCCTGATCGGGCAGGATGCCGATGCACTCGCCACGCCGCAGCGCCGCCTGCAGGCGCCGGATGCCGCCGGCCGTGGTCGGCACCAGCTCGGCCCCGGTCCTGGCCCGTGCCCGGCGCAGCAGCTTCTCCACCTCCGGCTCGCGCGGCGGCTTGTAGAGACTGGTCATGGGCCAGTGGCTGGCGGCGTACAGCCCGGTCAGCTCCCAGCTGCCCAGATGCGGCGAACACAGGATCACACCCCGTCCCTGCGCCACCAGCGCCGCCACCCGTTCGAGCGCCGGCACCTCGGTCATGGCCTGCAGCCGCTCGGGTGTGGCATGCCACAACCACGGCGCCTCGGTGAGCGCCTTGCCGGTCTCCATCAGGCTGGCGCGGGCGGTGCGCCTGCGCCAGGCCGCATCGCGTTCGGGGAAGCAGAGTTCGAGATTGCGCAGCGCCGTCTCGCGGTCACGCCGCGACAGATGCCAGAACAGCCAGCCCAGCGCAGCCCCCAGCGCCTGGTTGGCGCGCAACGGCATGTGCCCCAGGGCCCAGAACAGGCCGCGCAGCAGCAGACCCTTCACGCCCGGTCCCGACGCGCGCGGTCCTCGGCCGGTGGTGCCGTGCCGTCCACCGTCTCCAGCCCGCGCTCAATCAGCGGCCGCATGGCCGACAGCAGGCTGCGGAACAGCTGCGGGTTGTCCCGCTCCTCGGCCGCCAGCAGTTCCTTCATGTGCTGGCGCTGGGTCGGCATGTCGAAACAGGCCGGACAGTTCTCCACGATCACCGGCAACCCGGCCTCGGCGGCAAAGGCCGCCGTCTGTCGCTCGCGGGCATGCACCAGCGGCCGGATCACGCGCAGGTCGCCGGCATCGATGCGGTAGTGCGCCTTCATGGTCTGCAAACGGCCGCCGTGGAAGGCCGACATCAGGAAGCTCTCGGCCAGATCGTCGAGGTGCTGCGCCAGCGCCAGCACCGTATAACCATGCTCGCGCGCGGTGCGGTACATCAGCCCCCGCTTCATGCGCGCGCAGAAGGCGCAGTAGGAATCGTTGTCCATGTGACTCTCGGCCAGGCTGACGATGGGCTCGCGCACATAGTGATAGGGC
>JALWNJ010000203.1 GCA_026995955.1 Gammaproteobacteria bacterium | reverse complement strand
GCCCTTGCCGTGCAGCTGGTCGAGCAGGGCCTCGAACTCCTCGTCGGTGATCTCGTCGCTGCCGGCGCCCGCCTCCGTGCCGGGCTCCGCGGCAGCGCCCTCACCCGCCCCGGCGCCCGACTCGGGCATGGCGTCGAGCAGGGCCTCGAATTCGGCATCGGTGATGTCGCCCTCGTCCGCAGCCTCATCGCCACCGCCCGAGGCCTCCATCCCGGCGGCTGCGGATTCCGGCGCGGCGGCCTCGTCGGCGACCGGCGCTTCGCCCTCGGGCACGGCATAGCGGGCCAGCGTGGCCAGCAGGTCGGGCGGAGCCGGCGAGGGCTCCTGCCCGCCGCGCAGCTCGTCGAACTGCGCATTGACCACATCGAGCACCTGCAGGATGGCGTCCATCAGCTCGGGCTCGATGGAGCGCTCGCCGTTGCGCATCAGGTTGAAGATGTCCTCGGACTTGTGACACACCTCCACCAGATTGTCGAGGCCGAGGAAACCCGCCCCGCCCTTGACGGTGTGGAAGCCGCGGAAGATGGCGTTCAGCAGGTCGAGATCGTCCGGTGACTGCTCCAGATCGACGAGCTGCTCGTTGAGCTGCTCCAGGATCTCGCCGGCCTCCACCAGGAAGTCCTGCAGGATTTCGTCGTCCGGATCGATCGCCATTTCGCCCCCTCGTCTCCCGTCGCTTCGGTCAGAATCCCAGGCTCGAGAGCAGGTCGTCCACCTCGTCCTGACTGGTCACCACATCGGACTTGTCCACCCCGGGCACGGCCGGACCGGCGCCACTGATGTCCTTCTCCGCCTTCTTCTCCTTGTCTTCCGCCTTCCCTTCCGTACCCTGCTGGACGAACTTCTGGCCGGTAATGCGGACCAGATCCACCAGGTTCTGTTCCACTTCCTGCACCAGCTCGATCACCCGGCGGATGATCTGGCCGGTGAGGTCCTGGAAGTCCTGCGCCATCAGCACATCGGACAGCCCCTGGTGCACCTCGCGCACGCCCTCGCGGGCCTCGTCGAAGAAGCTGTCCAGATCCAGACAAAGGTCGCGGAATGCGTCCTTGTCCAGTTCCTTGCGCCGGAACCGGGCCCAGCGCTCGGCCAGGTCATCGATGCGGCTCTGGAACCGCTCGGTGACCGGCATGCATGCCTCGACCACATTGAGCGTCCGATTGGCCGCCTGCTCGGTCATGTTAACGACATAGTTCAGCCTTTCTTTAGCGTCGGGAATGTCCTTCTCGGTCAGATCGAGCAGGCGGGAGTCGACCTGGAAGCTGCGCAGCGAGTCGTGCAGCTCACGGGTGAGCTTGCCCAGCTCGCGGAACAGCTCGGAATCGCGCGCCAGCGCCATCTGGTCGAGGATCAGCTCGGCATCCTGGTGATTGCCGGACTCCAGCGCCGCCACCAGCTCGCGGGCAGCCTCGAGGCTGATGGGCGGGACCGGAACCGCGGCCTTGCGCTCGCTTTCGTCACTCATGGCCCACCTCCTAGCCGCCGAGGCGCTCGAAGATCTTCTCGATCTTCTCCTTCAGGGTCTCGGCCGTGAAGGGCTTGACCACATAGCCGTTGACCCCGGCCTGGGCGGCCTCGACGATCTGGTCCTTCTTGGCCTCTGCGGTCACCATCAGCACCGGCATCTTGGCCAGGCGCTCGTCGGCCCGCACCGCCTTGAGCAGATCGATGCCGGTCATGCCGGGCATGTTCCAGTCGGTGATGAGAAAGTCGAAATCACCGTTCTGCAGCATGGGCAGGGCGGTCGAACCATCGTCCGCCTCGCTGATGTTGGTGAACCCGAGATCGCGCAGCAGGTTCTTGATGATTCGACGCATGGTGGAGAAGTCGTCCACCACCAGGATCTTCATGTTCTTGTCCAATTCGACCTCCCGTCTCGTTCCGGCCGCGCGGGGCGGTCCTGGATGATTGCTCTTTCCGGTTTATACCACGCTCCCGAAACAGGAGCTAACCCTTTGGTATCAAAGGCTGGCATCAAGGACCGGATCGTCCCCCGGCAGGCGATGCACCCCGTTCGATCCAGTCCTTGAGGCGGGCACGCAGCCGCGCCAGGGCCCGTGAGTGGATCTGGCTGACCCGGGACTCGCTCACCCCCAGCACCTCGCCGATCTCGCGCAGGTTGAGCTCCTCGTCGTAGTACAGGGCGATGACCAGCCGCTCGCGCTCGGGAAGCCCCTCGATGCACTCGGCAAGCGCCTGCGCGAACCGTTCCCGTGTGAGGCCCTCCAGTGGCCCGCCCTCGCCCTGGCGCCACAGTTCGGCCGCCTCGCTGCCAATGATGTCCTCGAAGCTGAACACCAGATAACTGACCGAATCGTGCACCAGCCGGTGGTACTCCTCCAGACTGACACCCAGGGCCTCGGCCACCTCGCTGTCACGGGCGCTGCGGCCCTCGCGGTGCTCGATCTCGCGGATGGCGTCGGTGAGCTGGCGCGACTTGCGGTGCACCGATCGCGGCGCCCAGTCGTTGCGCCGGATCTCGTCAAGCATGGCGCCGCGGATGCGGATGCCAGCATAGGTGTCGAAGCTGGCGCCCTGGCTGGGGTCGTACTTCTGCGCCGCCTCGATGAGGCCGATGGTGCCTGCCTGAATCAGGTCGTCCACCTGCACGCTGGCGGGCAGCCGGCTGACCAGGTGATAGGCGATGCGCTGCACCAGCTCGGCATGGTCCAGGATGAGGCGTTCCCGGGCCTCTGCCTCCAGCGTGTTGTAGCCTGCCTCTTTCACCGTGCTGGCCCGCGCCTCCTTCATGCCGTGGTCTGGTACTCGATGAGCCGCTCGACGAAGAACTCGAGATGGCCCTGCGGGCCGCGCGGCAACGGCCAGCGGTCGATGCGCCGTGCCACCTCGTCGAAGGCGCGCGCGGCATCGGAGCCGGGCCAGGCCTGCACCACCGGCTGCTGCTTCTGCACCGCCTGCTTGAGCCTGGGATCGAACGGGATCATGCCGAGGAAACCGAGCGTGACATCGAGAAATCGGTCGCAGACTCCGGCGATCTTGCGGTAGAGCTGCTGCCCCTCCTCGCGGCTGTGCGCCATGTTGGCCAGGATGTGGAAGCGCTGCATGCCATGCTCGGTATTGAGCACCTTGATGAGCGCATAGGCATCGGTGATGGAGGCCGGCTCGTCACAGACCACGACAATGGCCTCCTGGGCCGCCTTGACGAAGCTCACCACGCTGTCGGAAACCCCGGCGGCGGTGTCCACCACCAGCACGTCCAGCGGCAGGCGCAGCTCGCTGAAGGCCTGGATCAGGCCGGCATGCTCGGCCGGAGACAGATCGGCCATGCGCGAGACACCGGACGAGGCGGGGATGATCTTCAGCCCCTCGGGGCCATCGACGATGATGTCCTCCAGGCCCTTCTCGCCGCTGAACACATGGGAGAGGTTGAACTGCGGCTTGAGGCCCAGCATGAGATCGACATTGGCCAGCCCAAGGTCGGCGTCCATCAGCAGCACGCGCTTGCCCTGCTGCGCCATGCGCACGGACAGGTTGACCGAGACATTGGTCTTGCCGACACCGCCCTTGCCGCTGGCGACGGCGATGACGCGAACTGGCTGCTGGCTCATGGACGCTCCTCTGCTTACAGGGCCGTGCCGGCCGGGCGCGGCACCTCGACGGGTCCGTTCCGTAGCGTATCACGGCGCCGGCGCGGCGCAACCGGCACCGGCTCGCCCGCCACCACGCGGGCCACCAGGTCGCTCGGCCGCGCCCGGTGCAGATCCTGCGGAATCTTCTGCCCCTCGCTGATCCAGGCCAGCGGCAGGCGTTGCTCGATGAGCACCGAGAGCACCTCGGCCGGTCCGGGCACTTCGTCCAGCTTGGTCAGCACACTGCCGGCGAGCAAGCCTTCGGGCAGGGCCTCGATCACCTGCCGCAGGGCCCGCGGCTGGGTATTGGCCGCCGCCACCAGCAGGGTCGTGATACGTCGATTGCCGCCCAGCAGCCGATGCAGCTCGTCGATGCGGCGGTCGCGTGGTCCGAGGCCGGCGGTGTCGATCAGCACCAGGCGGTCGGCCAGGGCCGTCAGCAGGCGCTGCAGCGCGGTTGCGTCGGCCGCCCGGTGCACCGGCACGCCGAGGATCTGGCCGTAGGCGGCCAGCTGGCTCTCGGCGCCGACGCGGAAGTTGTCGGTGGTGACCAGGGCCAGCTTCTCCGCGCCGTGGCGACGGACGAAACGCGCCGCCAGCTTGGCGATGGTGGTGGTCTTGCCGCCGCCGGTGGCGCCCTTGCCCTGGTGGGCGCCACCGCGGTTGGCCAGACCCCCCCCACCGCCAAGCTGGCGGCGCGTTT
>JALWNJ010000202.1 GCA_026995955.1 Gammaproteobacteria bacterium | reverse complement strand
GCGGGTTCAGAACACGATCTGCATCATCACCATCATCACCACGATGAATAGCACCGTCATGATGCCGCCGGCCTTCATGAAGTCCGGCACGCGGTAGCCGCCGGGGCCCATGATGAGCGCGTTCACCTGGTGGGTGGGGATGAGGAAGGAGTTGGAGGTGGCGATGGCCACGGTGAGCGCGAACACCGCCGGGTTGGCGCCCACCTGGATGGCGATGTTGACCGCCAGCGGCACCAGCAGCACGGTGGCGCCGACATTGGACATCACCAGGGTGAAGAAAGTGGCCAGCACGGCGATGGCGGTCTGGATCACCCAGGCCGGCATGTGGCCGATCATGCGTACCGTCTCGGTGGCGATCCATTCGGCGGTGCCGGAGGTCTCCACCGCCAGCCCCAGCGGGATCAACGAGGCGAGCAGGAACACCGTCTTCCAGCTCACCGCGCGATAGGCCTCCTCCATGCTGAGTACGCCGGACAGGACCATGCCCATGGCGCCGGTGAGCAGGGCTACGGACAGTTTTATGTCGGTGAACAGCACCATCGACAGGGCCACGCCGAAGAACAGCAGCGCCCAGCCCACCTTGTGCGGGCGCAGGTCCTCGTGGGGGTATTCCTGGGTGATGATCACCAGGTCGGGGCTCTGTTCCAGATACGCCAGGTTGCTCCAGGTGGTCCAGACGATGAGGGTGTCGCCGGCCTGCAGCGGCACATCGCGCGCGCCCTCGCCCGGCAGGTAGGTCTTCTCGCCCCGGTGTAGCGCCAGCAGGGTGAGGCCGTAGCTCTTGCGCAGCCACAGGTCGCGCGCGCTCTTGCCGATGAGGTTGGAGCGGGGCGGGATGGCCACCTCGGCCAGGCCCGAGCGCTGGGCGCTCAGGACCTCGTTCAGGGCATCGAACTCCTCCGCCCGCCTGAGGCCGTACTTCTCCACGAAGGCCGCCACGTGTTCGCGCACGCCGATGACGCCGAGGATCATGCCGGCGCGGATCTCGGTGTCGCGCGCCAGGCCGTCACGGCCGATCTTGAAGCGCTCGCCCTCCTCCCCGATGAAGGCGGCGATGATGCGCACCCGGTCGCGGGCCTCGAAGTCGTCCAGCTTCAGGCCGACCAGGGGGCTGTCCTCGGGCACGGTGACCTCGGCCACGTCCAGGTCCAGGCCATAGACCTCGCGGTAGTAGTCCAGCGTGTTCGGATTGCCGGGCTCGGCCGAGGCCTGCCGCGCGGGCAGCACGAAACGGCCGGCGAGCACGAAGTAGACGATGCCGGAGAGCACCAGGGCGACACCGATGGGGGTGACGGCGAACAGGTCGAAGGTGTCCATCTGGTGCTGTTCCGGCAGGCCCTCGTTGGAGGCCAGGATCAGGTCGTTGAGCAGGATCAGCGGGCTGGAGCCGACCATGGTCATGGTGCCACCAAGGATGGCGCAGAAGCCCATGGGCATCAGCAGCCGCGACATCGGCAGGCCGGTGCGGGCCGAGATGCGGCTTACCACCGGCAGGAACAGGGCGGCGGCGCCGACGTTCTGCATGAAGCTGGAGATGAAGGCCACGGTGCCGGAGATGGTGGGGATGATGCGCCCCTCGGTGCGTCCGCCGACACGGAGAATGAATCCGGCGACCTTGCTCATCAGCCCGGTCTTGTCCAGGCCGGCGCCGATGATCATCACCGCGATGATCGAGATCACGGCGTTGGAGGAGAAGCCCTTGAACAGCTCGCGGTTGTCCACCAGGCCCTCGCTCAGCCCCATCCAGGGAGCGAACAGGGTGGTGAGCCCCAGCACCACCATGATGCTGGCGGCGGCCACGTCCACCTCCACGATCTCGAACACGAACAGGTAGATGGTGAGCATCAGGATGGCGATGACCCATTTCACCTCCAGGCTGGGCGCAAGCGATGCGATCCACAGCGTGGCGGCCAGAAAGGCCAGGCCGGCCAGAGCCGGCTTGAGCAGGGAGCGGTGCTGCAGTCTTTCCATGGGGACTCCGTCGGTGTGTCTTTGTTGTGGTATCGGGTGGCGCCTACGCTATCCAACCCGGCGCTGGCTGTCAAAACCCCGTGCCGGGTCCGGGGAATGGCCCCGTTTCGGGGCGCCGAGGTTCAAAGCGGGCGGGTTATTGAGTAAGATACGCGGTCATTTGTGAAACCGTCCCGCCCGCCGCAAGCGGGTCTCAGGAGACCGATATGCCGATCAAGCTGGCCGTACCCAAGGAAACCGTGCCCGGCGAGCGCCGCGTGGCCATCGAGCCCGGTGTTGCCGAGCGCTATCTGAAGATGGGCCTGGAGGTGGTGCTCGAGAAGGGCGCCGGCGACCGGGCCTACATCGTCGATTCCGACTTCCCCGAAGGGGTGAAGTTCGTTGACGACCACCTGGCCCTGTACGCGGACGCGGATGTCATTCTCAAGGTGCAGCCGCCCGCCGAGGAGGAGATCGACGCGATGAAGGAAGGCGCGGTGGTCATCGGCATGATGCAGGCGTGGAAGTACCCGGAGCGGGTGGCGCGCATGAAGGAGAAGCGCATCACCAGCTTCGCCATGGAGCTGATCCCGCGCATCACCCGTGCCCAGTCGATGGACGTGCTCTCCTCGCAGGCCTCGGTGGCCGGCTACAAGGCGGGCATCATGGCGGCCGACCTGTCTTGCCGCTTCTTCCCCATGCTCACCACCGCCGCCGGCACCATCCGCCCAGCCACGGTGATGGTCATCGGCGCCGGCGTGGCCGGACTGCAGGCCATCGCCACCGCCAAGCGCCTCGGCGCCATCGTCTCCGGCTACGACGTGCGTTCCGCCACCCGCGAGCAGGTGCAGTCGCTGGGCGCGAAGTTCATCGAGCTGGAGATCCAGGCCGAGGGCGAGGGCGGCTACGCCCGCGAACTGACCCCGGAAGAGCTGAA
Source organism: Gammaproteobacteria bacterium (assembly GCA_026995955.1). GTDB lineage: Bacteria > Pseudomonadota > Gammaproteobacteria > J044 > J044 > J044. The sequence continues at coordinate 1,442 of JALWNJ010000202.1, read as the reverse complement.
GCAGCAGCAGGCGGAGCTGGCCGACTACATGTGCAAGCACGATGTCATCATCACCACCGCGGCGGTGCCCGGCCGCCCGGCGCCGAAGATCATCACGCGCGAGACCGTGGAGCGCATGCGCCCCGGCACCGTGATCATTGACCTGGCGGCCGAGTCCGGCGGCAACTGCGAGCTGAGCCAGCCCGGTGAGACGGTCGAGCACAACGAGATCATCATCCATGCCCCGCTCAACGTGCCCAGCCAGACGCCGCTGCACGCCAGCGAGATGTACGCCAAGAACCTGCTTAACTTCCTCAGCCCCATGATCACCGAGGAAGGCGAGCTGCACATCAACTGGGACGACGAGGTCATCGCCGAGAGCTGCCTGACCTTCGAGGGCGAGATCCGCCACGAGCCCACCCGCAACCAGATCGAAGGAGGTGCGTCATGATCGAAGGCATGGTGGCACTGTACATCTTCATGCTCGCGGCCTTCACCGGCAACGAGGTCATCTCCAAGGTGCCGGTGATCCTGCACACGCCGCTGATGTCCGGCTCCAACTTCGTGCACGGCATCGTGGTGGTCGGCGCCATGGTGGCCATGGGCCATGCCCAGGGCCCGCTGGAGCTTGCCATCGGCTTCATCGCCGTGTTCCTCGCCGCCGGCAACGCGGTGGGCGGTTATGTGGTCACCGAGCGCATGCTGGAGATGTTCAAGCCCAGCGACAAGAAGGAGGAGAAGTGATGCTCGATACGCTGATCCAGTTCTCCTACTTCGCGGCCGCGGTCCTGTTCATCTGGGGCCTCAAGCAGATGTCCTCGCCCAAGACGGCGCGGCGCGGCATCGTCTGGGCCGGCATCGGCATGGTGGTGGCCACGCTGGTCACCTTCCTGCTGCCGGGGCTGCACAACATCGCGCTCATCGTCGTCGCCATCCTGCTCAGCGGCGCGCTCGCCTGGTGGACCGGCAAGCGCGTGGCGATGACCGACATGCCGCAGATGATCGCCCTCTACAACGGCATGGGCGGCGGTGCCGCCGCCGCCATCGCGGCGCTGGAGCTGGTGCGCCTGGTGACCCGCGACGGCGAGCAGCTCGACCTGCAGGTGCAGTCGCTGGCGGTGGCCGGGGCGCTGATCGGCGCGGTCGCCTTCTCCGGCTCGGCCATCGCCTTCGCCAAGCTGCAGGGCCTGATCAAGAAGACCCTGCGCTTCCCCGGCCTGCAGCTGGTCAACGGCCTGCTGTTCCTGGCGCTGGTGGGGCTCGGCGTGATGATCGCCCTGTCCGGCAACGCCTTCGATCCGCGCCTGCTGATCGCCTTCTTCGCCGTCGGCCTGCTGTTCGGCATCATGATGACCCTGCCCATCGGCGGTGCCGACATGCCGGTGGTCATCTCCCTGTACAACGCCTTCACCGGCCTGGCCGTCGGCTTCGAGGGCTTCGTGCTCGGCAACCCGGCGATGATG
>JALWNJ010000201.1 GCA_026995955.1 Gammaproteobacteria bacterium | reverse complement strand
CTACTGGTACAGCGTGTCGCGCTGCATGGCCTCGCCCTGGCTTGCGATGACCGAACAGCTCAGGCTGTGACGGGTGGCGATGTAGCCGCCGACGAAGCCGTGGCTGTTGCCGTACACCGCCGCGCCGCGGAAGCTGTTGACAGAGGCACCGTCGGAGTTGGTGATGCGCGGATCGGCATCCAGCGCCGCGGCCTCCATCTCCAGCGCCAAGGCCACCGCCGCCTCGGCATCGATGGCCCAGGGATGGTCGAGATCCAGATCGGGCCAGTCGCGCGCCATCTGCTCTGCCGGTGCCAGCCCGGCGCAGGGATCGGCCTGGGTGTGGCGGGCGATGCGCCAGGCCGCCTCGGTAGCCTCGCGCAGGGCATCGGGCGAGAGGTCGGAGGTAGTGGCCGAGCCCTTGCGCCCTCCGGCGTAGAGGGTGATGCCTGCGCCCTGGTCCTTGTGGTATTCGAGGGTGTCCACATCGCGCATGCGCGCCGTCACCGAAAGCCCCAGGTCGGCGCTGAGCGCACATTCGGCAGCATCCGCGCCGAGGCGGCGCGCCTGGTCCAGGATCAGGCCGACGAGGGCCTCCAGTTCATCCAGCGAATGGGGCAGGGCTTCGGCTTCGGCCATGGATTGCGCTCCGGGCGTGGTTCCCCCGGCGATGACTCGGTAACATGGGGGCATGGAAATGGACGAAGATTATCCCGAAGAAAAGAGCAAAAGTCAGCTCAAGCGCGAAGCGCATGCGCTGCAGGCGCTGGGCGAGACCCTGGTCGGGCTGCCGCAGGGCCAGCTCGACGAGATGCCGCTCGATCCGGCCCTGCGCGAGGCCGTGCTGGAATGCCGGGCCATGCACCAGCGCGGCGCGCGCAAGCGCCAGTTGCAGTACATCGGCAAGCTGATGCGGGGCATCGACCCGGAACCGATCCAACGGGCACTGCAGGCCCTGCGCCTGCGCGGGCAGCGCGACACGCAGCGCCTGCATCTGCTGGAGCACTGGCGCGAACGGCTCATCGCCGAGGGGGACGCCGCACTGGGCGAGGCGCTGCAGGCCTTCCCCGGCGCCGAGCGCCAACCGCTGCGCCAGCTGGTGCGCAATGCGCGGCGCGAACGGCAGCAGGGCGCCGCCCCGGCCGCCGCGCGCAAGCTCTTTCGCTACCTCAAGGAATGCCTGTCCGATGAGTGAACAGACCCCCAGCCGCCAGACCCTGGTGGAGTACCAGAAGGGCGAGATCAAGGCCGAGCTGGAGCCCTGGCTGAGCGCCATCGCCGAGGCCGTGCGCGGCGTGTGGCCGGACCCGGACGGGATCGACCGGGTGCTGGCCGAGGCCCTGCCCGGCCAGCCCAAGTGCCGCCTGCTGTATCTCATCGATCCCGAGGGGCGCCAGATTTCGTCCAATGTCTCGCCCGAGGGCATCGACCCGTCCTTCCGCGGCCAGCCCCTGGCCGATCGCCCCTACTTCCGCGCCACCCTGCCCTACCGCGGCCTGACGCTGTCGCCGGTATATGTCAGCCGGCGTCATCACATCCTGGTCATCACCGCCCTGTACCCGCTGCACGCGGACGACTGCCTGCAGGGCTTCATCGCCGCCGACTTCTTCGTCGACGACTTGGAACTGACCCCGCGCCAGCCGCGCGAGAGCACGGTATGGAAGCAGTTTCGCGGCGACCGCGCCATCCGCGGCACCCTGTTCCTGCAGGAGCGCATCACCAGCCGCCTCGACGAGCACCACGACGAGGTCAACGCCCTGCTGACCTCGCTCATGCAGCGGCGCGGGGTGTTCCATGTGCTGGTGCACTTCTCCAGCGCGCGCGCCGTGATCTGGCTCTACGACGACCCCTACCGCTACCAGCTGCTGGGCCCGGACGAGCTGACCGACCCGGCCACCGCACTGATCTACGGCCGCAGCGCCTACCCGGCCGAGGCGGTGGTGGCCCCGGAGGCCATTCCCCGGGTGCTGGAGCGCTTCAAGGCCCTGCGCAACGCCGACGAGAACATCTATCTGCGTTCCGGCTCGCTGAACCTGATCAATGGCCTGGTGGGGCTGACCTTCTCCTGTGACGGCTCGCACTACATGAGCGCGGGCGAGTTCCTGGAACGGGATCTGGGTTTCTGGTTCGGCCGCAACCCCGGCGACTGAGGCTCACTGCCCCAGCAGCGCCGCCTTGAGGTCGTCGTCCGCCGGCCGCGGGCCGAGCCAGACGGCCAGCAGGGCGCGGGCGAAGTCGTCGCCCCCGATCTCCCCCAGCAGCCGCCCGTCGAGCGTCACCCGCACGCCCTGGCCGGGCTGGTGCTCGATGACCAGTCGGTTGCCCTCGCGCAGGTCCGGAAAGAGTTGCTGGAACCGCTCCAGACGCGCGGCCAGGCGTGCCAGGGTGGCGCCGTCCTGGTTCTTCTCGAAGCCCTCACGCCAGGCGCGGTTGATCTTGGCCGCAGAGATCTCGGAATGGATGATGTGCATCTCCACGCGCCAGGGCGGATCGGATGCCAGGATGGCCGTGGCGTCGTGCTGGCGCTGCGGCAGGTAGAGGGCCGCGGCATAGACCTTGAAGAAGAACTTGCGGCGCAGCCCGGCGCCGTTGAGTTGCAGTGCCGTGCCGGCGGACTCGATGCGGTCGGGGAAGTCGATGCCGGCCACGGTAGCGGCGGGCAAGGGGGCGGCCAGGCACAGGCCCAGCAGCAGCAACAGGGTCTTTCTCATGGCGCGGGCTCGCGGTTGCGGATTCCGCCCGAGTATAGAACAGGGGGCGGGCACCGGCCCGCCCCGCGAGGCAATCAGCCCTGGCCCTGCTCGGCCTGCTGCCTGGCGATCTCCTCGTGCACCTTGGCCATGTCGAGGTCGCGCACCTGCTGGATCAGGTCTTCCATCTGCGCCTCGCCGAGCATGCCCGGCTGGGCAAACAGCAGCACCTTGTCACGGAAGATCATCAGGGTAGGGATGGAGCGGATCTGGAACTGGGCGGCGAGGTTCTGCTGCGCCTCGGTGTCCACCTTGCCGAAGACGATGTCCGGATGCTTCTCCGACACGGCCTCGTAGATGGGGGCGAAGGACTTGCAGGGACCGCACCAGTCGGCCCAGAAGTCGATGAACACGATGTCGTTGTCGTTGATGGTGGACTCGAAGTTCTCTTCGGTCAGTTCGATGGTGGCCATGCCGGTCTCTCCTGTCTGCGGGGCGGCAGGGCGCCGCCCGATGAATCATGGGCCGATGGTATCACGGCGTCGAGGGCATTTCAGCAAATGCTGATATTCAGCCCGCTCAGGAGGCCAGACGCAGGGCACGCATGCCCTGGCGCAGGCGCTCCAGCCGCTGACTGGCGTCGTCCTCGGCGAGCAGGGCCTGCTTCTCCTCCAACGGCAGGGGCAGCAGCTCAATCAGTCGATTGGCGACATCGTTGGCCAGGCTGTAGTGGATGGCAAGCCGGTCGAGCGGTGGCCCCAGCTCGGCAACCAGCCGCTCCAGCAGCTCGGCCAGGTCCAGGCAGGAGGGCGGCAGGGCCTGCGGCACTTCGCGCGGCAGGATCTCGACCTCGCCCACCAAAAGCCCGCTGCGATCCTGCTCGGTGCGGTGGATGCGGATGCGGCGGTCACCACGCACGGTGATGCCGAGCAGACCGTCAGGACGCTGTTCCCAGTCGTCGATGTGCACCAGCGTGCCCAGGCCCTCGACCAGCGGCGCATCGTTGACCTCGCGCCCGGCGCGGATCAGGCACACGCCGAAGCCCGTGTCCTCGCGCAGGCAGCGGGCCACCAGCCCGAGATAGCGTGGCTCGAAGACCTTGAGCGGCAGCAGGCCGCCCGGGAACAGCACGGCATGGAGCGGGAACAGGGGCAGACGGGTCATGCGCGGGCGGTATCAGTGGCCGGGAACGCAGAGCATAGACGATCAGGGGGATTCTGCACCCCAGGCCGGCATCAGCTCGTGCTCGATGCGCAGGTGATCGAGGACGCGCGCCACCATGAAGTCGATCAGGTCCTCGAGCGCCTGCGGCCGGTGGTAGAAACCGGGCGCCGCCGGCATCACGGTGGCGCCGGCGCGCGACAGCGTCAGCATGTGCTCCAGATGCAGCGTGGACAGCGGCGTCTCGCGCAGGACCAGGATCAGCGGCCGGCGCTCCTTGAGGCTGACATCGGCCGCCCGCTCGATGAGGTTGCGGCTGCTGCCGGCGGCGATGTTGCACAGGGTGCCGGTGGTGCAGGGGCAGACCACCATCGCGTCGGCCACTGCCGAGCCGCTGGCGATGGGGGCGGTCCACTGCTCCTGTCCGTACACCCGCAGCAGTTCCGGGTCGGCGCCGAAGTGCTCGGCCAGCCAGCGCTGCTGCTCGACCGGCCGCGCCGGCAGCTCGAGATCGGTCTCCATGCCGA
>JALWNJ010000200.1 GCA_026995955.1 Gammaproteobacteria bacterium | reverse complement strand
GGTCGATCTGCTGCACCGAGCCGTCGTAGTACTTGAGGTCGTTGAGCATCACCTCGTCCCACAGACCGCGCGCCTTGAGGTCGCGCACCAGATAGGGGTTGATGACGGTGAACTCACCCGACAGGTTCGACTTGACGAACAGGTTCTGGTAGGTGGGCTCGATCGACTGCGACACGCCGCAGATGTTGGAGATGGTGGCGGTCGGCGCGATGGCCATGGTGTTGGAGTTGCGCATGCCCACGGTCTGCACGCGGTCGCGCAGGCCGTCCCAGTCGAAGGTGGTGCTGCGGTCCTGGTCGAGGTAGCCGCCGCGGCCCTCCTCGAGCAGGGCGATGGAGTCGATGGGCAGGATGCCGCGGCTCCACAGCGAGCCGTCGAAGGACGGATAGCGGCCGCGCTCCTCGGCCAGGTCGGTGGAGGCCTTGATGGCGTAGTACGACACCGCCTCCATGGAGCGGTCGGCGAACTCCACCGCCTCCATCGAGGCGTAGGGCAGGTCGAGCTTGTAGAGGGCGTCCTGGAAGCCCATGATGCCCAGCCCCACCGGCCGGTGGCGCAGGTTGGAGCGGCGCGCCTGCGGTACCGCGTAGTAGTTGTAGTCGATGACGTTGTCGAGCATGCGCATGGCGGTGTTGATGGTGCGCTCCAGCTTCTCCATGTCGAGCCCGTTCTCGTCGACATGGCGGGCCAGGTTGATGGAGCCCAGGTTGCACACCGCGATCTCGTCATCGGAGGTGTTGAGGGTGATCTCGGTGCACAGGTTGGAGGAGTGCACCACGCCCACATGCTGCTGCGGCGAGCGCAGGTTGCAAGGGTCCTTGAAGGTCATCCACGGATGGCCGGTCTCGAACAGCATGGACAGCATCTTGCGCCACAGCTCCTGCGCCTTGACCCGGCGGAAGACCCTGATCTCGCCGCGGTCGGCCTTTTCCTCGTATTCGCAGTAGCGGCGCTCGAATGCCTGGCCGGTGAGGTCGTGCAGGTCGGGCACCTCGTCGGGCGAGAACAGGGTCCACTCGCCTTCCTCCACCACCCGCTTCATGAACAGGTCGGGGATCCAGTTGGCGGTGTTCATGTCGTGGGTGCGGCGGCGCTCGTCGCCGGTGTTCTTGCGCAGCTCGAGGAAGTCCTCGATGTCGATGTGCCAGGTCTCGAGGTAGGCGCACACCGCGCCCTTGCGCTTACCGCCCTGGTTGACGGCCACCGCGGTGTCGTTGGCCACCTTGAGGAACGGCACCACGCCCTGGCTCTTGCCGTTGGTGCCCTTGATGTGGGCGCCCATGCCACGCACCCGGGTCCAGTCGTTGCCCAGGCCGCCGGCGAACTTGGACAGCATGGCGTTGTCCTTTATGGCGCCGTAGATGCCCTCCAGGTTGTCGGGCACGGTGGTGAGGTAGCAGGAGGAGAGCTGCGGGCGCAGGGTGCCGGAGTTGAACAGGGTCGGCGTGCTGCTCATGAAGTCGAACGAGGACAGCAGGTCGTAGAACTCGATGGCGCGTGCCTCGCGGTCGATCTCGTTGATGGCCAGGCCCATGGCCACGCGCATGAAGAAGGCCTGCGGCAGTTCGAAGCGCTGGCCGTCGTGATGGATGAAGTAGCGGTCGTACAGGGTCTGCAGGCCGAGGTAGGTGAACTGCAGGTCGCGCTCGGGCTTGAGCGCGGCGGCCAGCTTGTCGAGGTCGTAGCGGGTCAGCTCGTTGTCGAGCAGCTCCAGCTCGGCGGCCTTGTGTACGTAGCGCTTGAAGTATTCACCGTACTGCTCGGCCATCTCCGTCTGGGTGGCCTCGACGATGCCGGTGCCGAGGAACGACAGGGCCTCGCGGCGCAGGGTGTCGAGCAGCAGGCGGGCGGCCACATGGGTGTAGTTCACATCGCGGTCGATCAGGGTGCGCGCGGCCATGATGACGGCGGGGCCCACGTCCTTCTCGTTCATGCCGTCGAAGAAGTTGCGCTTCGCCTCGCGCAGCACCAGCGCGGCATCCACGTCCTCCAGCCCCTCGGTGGCCTCGCGCACGATGGCCTCTACCCGCGCCATGTCCAGCGGCTGGGTGCTGCCGTCCTCGAGCGTGACCTTGAGGCCTTCTTCCTCGCTGGTCTTGCCGCCCTTCGCCTTGCGCTTGGCCTCGGCGGCGGCGCGTTCGCGCGCCCGTTCCTCGCGGTACAGCACATAGGCGCGGGCGACCTTGTGCTCGCCGGCGCGCATCAGCGCCAGTTCGACATGGTCCTGGATGTCCTCGATGTGCACCGTGCCGCCCTCGGGCACGCGGCGGAACAGGCCCTCGATCACCTGTTGCGTCAGCCGTTCCACCGTTTCGTGGATGCGGGTGGAGGCGGCGGCGGTGTTGCCCTCCACGGCGAGGAAGGCCTTGGTCATCGCCACCGAGATCTTGCTCGGATCGAATACCGTCACCTTGCCGTTGCGGCGGATGACGCGATAGGGATTCTGCCCGGAGGCCGCGGCCTCGGGTTCGGCGCTGTCGGCAAGGGCCGGCCGGGGCTCGGCATCGACGAGATTCTGTAGGTCGCTCTGCTGCATCTTGGACTCCTGATCGTGCCTTGGCTTCTCTGCTCTGTCCGCCCGGGGAAGGCGGTGGGGATATCACGGAACCACTATAGGATGTGGTTCCGGGTGCGTCAAGCCACAAGATGATGTGGTCAGTGGGTGTGCAGGCTGGGTGCAGCCTGTGGATAGCCTGGGCATGAACGGCCACGGCCCGCGTCAGCGCTGGGCTGGCGCGGGCCGTGTATCGGTGGATGGAACCGGTTGCTCAGTGCGCTTCGGGGACGGGTCCGGGAGCGACCCAGCGCAGCCAGGCATAACCGGCCAGGCCGGAGAGCAGCGAGGCGGCAAGGATGCCCATCTTGGCGGCGTTGATGAGTGCGTCGTTGCCGAAGAAGGCCAGATCCGCAATGAAGATGGACATGGTGAAGCCGATGCCGGCCAGCAGGGCGGCACCAACGATGTGGGACATGGACACGCCCTGGGGCAGGCGGCCGATGCCGAGGCGGCTGGCCAGCCAGACCCCCCCGGCGATGCCCAGCAGCTTGCCGACCACCAGGCCGAGCACGATGCCCGGAGCCACCGTCCCCGACACGGCCGCTTCGATGTCCCTGGGCGACAGCGCGATGGCCGCATTGGCCAGGGCGAACAGGGGAATGACCACATAGGTGACGGGCAGGTGCAGCGCACTTTCCAGCCGTTGCAGGGGAGAAACGGCCAGGTCCACCGTCTGCGCCATCTGCCACAGGGTGGTGGTCTGGGTCGGGTTGTTGACCAGGGGCTTGCCCGGCTCGTCGGCCTCGCGGTAGCGCTGCAGCAGCCTTTCCAGCCGGTCGGCAAAGCTCATGGTGCTCAGTCGCGGTCGCGCCGGGATGGTCCAGGCGGCAAACACACCGGCCACCGTGGCATGCACTCCCGAGCCCTCGAAGGCGATCCACAGCAGGGTGGCAAAGACGAAATAGGGCAGCGGTCGCCGCACCCCGAGGCGGTTGAGCACCACCATGAGGGCCAGGATGAGCAGTGCGGCGCCGAGGTAGTGCAGGTCCAGGCTGTCGGTGTAGAACAGGGCGATGACGGTGACCGCGCCCAGATCGTCGACGATGGCCAGCGCCACCAGGAAGGTGACCAGCGACTTCGGCACCCGCGGCCCGAGCAGGGCAATGACGCCGACCGCGAAGGCGATGTCGGTGGCCATGGGGATGCCCCAGCCCTGCGATTCCGGGGGCGATCCATTGAGTGTGGCGTACAGCAGTGCGGGCACCAGCATGCCGCCCAGCGCGGCGATGATGGGCAGCAGCGCCTGCTGCAGGCGTGACAGCTCGCCGACCAGCACCTCGCGCTTGATCTCCAGCCCCACCACGAAGAAGAACAGGGTCATCAGTCCGTCGTTGATCCAGTGGTGCACGCTGTGTTCGATGCGCCAGTCTCCGGCCACGATCGCGATCTTGGTGTGCAGCAGGTGGGCATAGCCCGGCGCCAGCGGCGAATTGCCGATGATCAGCGCGGCGATGGCGCACAGCATGAGCAGCACGCCCATCGTCGTTTGCCGGTGCAGGAATTCCTCGAACGGCGTGAGGATGCGTTCAAAGGCCCTTTCCCAGGGGGCGAGGTATTCACGCTTGGTCATGGATGCTCCTTGAGTTTCCGATGGTGGTCATGACGTTGTGCCAATGGACTTTAGTACATGGCGTCATGGGGGTGCTTGTGTTTTGCTTGCGTCGACACTACAAAAGGCAGAACGTAACCGCCAGTCTCCGGAGGACGCCGCATGAACCTGCTTGGCCAGCCAGCCCCCGATTTCGAACTGCCCGATGCCGACATGACACCCGTGCGCCTGTCGGACTACCGCGGGCGCAAGCATGTCGTGCTCTA
>JALWNJ010000199.1 GCA_026995955.1 Gammaproteobacteria bacterium | reverse complement strand
GCCCGCTTCCACGACCTTGCGGATCTCCTGCAATCCGCTGTCGGCACTGATCGGTCGGCTCTGCTCGCGCACCAGCTTGAAGCCGTTGTAATCGATGGGATTGTGACTGGCCGTCACCATGATGCCGCCGTCCATGTCGTAGTGGGCGGTGGCAAAGTACACCAGCTCGGTGCCGCACTGGCCGATGTCGAAGACATCGACCCCGCTCTCCATCAGCCCCTCGGCCAGGGCCAGCGATAGCTCGGGGCTGGTGAGCCGAATGTCATGGCCGATGACGACCTTCTTCGGGCCAAACACCTCGGCATAGGCACGGCCGATGGCACGCGCGATGTCGGCGTTCAGTTCATCGGGAATGCGGCCACGGATGTCGTAGGCCTTGAAGGCGGTGAGTGTGCTCATGTTCGTTTCTCTGTTTCGGCCGATTCGGTTTGCGACCCCGCGTCCCGACCATAGTTGTCTTCGAAGCGCACGATGTCGTCCTCGCCCAGATAGGCGCCGGACTGCACCTCGATCAGTTCCAGTGGCAGTTTGCCGGGATTTTCCAGCCGGTGGCGCACGCCGATGGGGATGTAGGTCGATTCGTTCTCGCTGACCAGGAAGCTCTCCTCGCCCCGGGTCACGCGCGCCGTGCCACGCACCACCACCCAGTGCTCGGCCCGGTGATGGTGCATCTGCAGCGACAGCGCGGCACCGGGCTTGACCGTGATGCGCTTGACCTGGAAACGCTCGCCATCGTCGATGGTCTCGTAAGTGCCCCAAGGGCGCGCCACGCAGCGGTGCAGCAGATGCTCGCTGCGCCCGGCCTCGGCCAGCCGATCCACCAGCCGGCGTACCTCCTGGGCACGATCGCGATGCGCCACCAGCACGGCATCGGCCGTCTCGACGATGACCAGGTCTGCCACCCCCAGTGCCCCGACCAGGCGGCTGCAGGCATGCACCAGCGTGTCTCGGCTGTCCTGCAGCAGGACATCGCCATGAGTGACGTTGCCATCGGCATCCGGCTCGCCCACCTCGCGCAGCGCATCCCAGGAACCGATGTCGCTCCAGCCGGCATCCAGGGGTACCACCCGAGCGCGGTCGGTGTGCTCCATGACCGCATAGTCGATGGACAGATCGGGGTTCTGCGCAAAGGGCTCGGCGGCCAGGCGAATGAAGTCGAGGTCGCGCCGGGCCCCCTCCAGGCTGGCCCGGCAGGCCGCCAGCATGTCCGGATGCAGGCGTTCGATCTCGCCCAGCCAGGCATCGGCACGGAACAGGAAGATGCCGGCGTTCCAGAGATAACCGCCCTCGTCGAGAAAGCGCCGCGCCGTGACCTCGTCGGGCTTTTCGACGAAGGCCTCGACGACATGCGCGCCCTGGTCCTCGTCCGCACTGCCGCGAATGTAGCCATAGCCGGTATGGGGTCGGTCGGGTACCACGCCAAAGGTCACCAGCGCGCCCTCGCGCGCGGCCGGAATGCCCTGCTCGATGGCGCTGCGAAAGGCCGCCTCGTCGCGCACGGCATGATCGGCCGGCATCACCAGCAAAAGCGCATCCTCGCCTGCCCGTTCGGCAGCCGCCAGTGCCGCCACGGTGGCGGCCGGGGCCGTGTTGCGACCGCAGGGCTCGAGGAAGATGTCGGCGGACTCCCGACCCAGCTCGCGCAGCTGTTCGGCAATCAGGAAGCGATGTTCGTCATTGCCGATGACCATGGGGCGCTCATCGGCGAGTGGGCCGGGGCGCAGCAGCGTGTCCTGCAGCAGCGTGCGGCTGCCGGCCAGGGGCAGGAACTGTTTGGGAAACTGACGCCGTGACAGGGGCCACAGGCGGGTACCGGAACCACCGGAAAGAATGACGGGTATCAGCATCGATTTCGTTCCCTGGGATGCCTTGCGGCCGGGCCCGTTCAGTGCAGCCGGTCGGGCTGCTCGTGCGTTTCATTGCTGGTGCCACGCTCGGGCCGGTATTCCGGCACCAGGCGCTGCAGCAATGCGTACATGGTATCAGGATCGAAACGGCTGCACAGCCCGCTGAGTTCGGTCAGCAGATCACGCACCTCGGCCAGTTCAAAACGGCGCGCGCGGGCCAGCAGGATCTTTTCGTGCTCGGTGCCCAGCAGGTGCTCGCCATCGTGGAACAGTTCCTCGAACAGCTTTTCCCCGGGGCGCAGGCCGATGAACTCGATACGGATGTCCTCGTCCGGCTCCAGCCCGGCCAGCTCGATCATCTGCCGGGCCAGATCGACGATGCGTACCGGCTCGCCCATGTCGAGCACGAAGATCTCGCCACCCTTGCCCATCGAGGCCGCCTGCAGTACCAGCCGCACGGCCTCGGGAATGGTCATGAAGTAGCGCTTGACCTCGGGATGGGTCACCGTCACCGGCCCGCCGCGGGCGATCTGCTGCTGGAACAGGGGCACCACCGAACCCGTGGAGCCCAGCACATTGCCGAAACGGGTGGTGATGAATCGCGTCGTTCCGGCGCCGTTCAGGGCCTGACAATAGATCTCGGCCAGCCGCTTGCTGGCCCCCATGACATTGGTGGGATTCACGGCCTTGTCGGTGGAGATCATGACGAAGCGCTCCACACCAAGCTGCAGGCACAGATCGGCCACCACCTGGGTACCGAGAACATTGGTGCGCAGACCCTCGACCGGGTTCTCCTCCACCAGCGGGACATGCTTGTAGGCAGCGGCATGAAACACCAGATCGAAACGGCCCTGTCCGAAGACCTGCGCCATGCGTGCCGGGTCCCGCACATCGGCCAGTACCGCCTCGATCTGCACACCCTCGGGTGGCTCGCTGCACAGTTCGCGCTCGATGCGGTAGAGATTGAACTCACCGTTGTCGAGCAGGGTCAGCGACGCCGGGCCATGGCCGAGCACCTGCCGGCACAGTTCCGACCCGATGGAGCCACCGGCGCCGGTCACCAGGACCCGTTGGCCGCGGATCATGGCGTCGATGCGCGCCTCGTCGAGCACCACCTCCTCGCGGCCAAGCAGATCCTCGAGATTGATGTCGCGCAGCCACTGCAGGTCGACACGCCCATCGCTCAGCTCCGACAGGGGAGGCAGGGTCAGACAGCGCAACCCCTGATCCCGGCACCGCGCATGCAGGCGGCGCATGAAGCGGGCATCGGCGGAGGGGATGGCCACCACCACACTGTCCGGCTGCAGACGCTCGACCAGCCGCTCGAACTGATCAAGCGGCCCCAGCACCCGTACCCCGTGGATTTCGCGGCCCTGTTTCTGATCGTCGTCGTCGAGGAAACCAATCGGCAGGTAGTCGCCGCTGCGCACCATTTCGCGCACCAGCTGCTCGCCGGCATGGCCGGCACCGATGATGAGGACCCGTGGCGCATCACCCCGGGTCAGGGCCAGCCGGTGATCCTTGTACAGGCGGTAGACCAGCCGCGGCAGGCCCAGACCCATCCCCAGCAGCAGTGGGTACAGCACCAGCACCGTGCGCGGCACCCCCTGCAGGCGAAACAGCAGAAAATAGACCACCACGGTGGCAGAGACGCCGAGCAGCAGCGACTTGCCGATGCGCAGTAGGTCGGGGATCGAGGCAAAGCGCCAGATACCCCGATAGAGTCCGAAGCGCCAGTTGAAGGCCGCCTGGATCGGGAGTGCCAGCAGCAGGAAGCGCAGGAGCGTGTGCCATTCCTCGGTCCCCATGCCCTGGAAACCGAAACGGATGACAAAGGCCAGGGTCAGCGCAACCGGAATCCACAGCAGATCGTGGAGGAAGGCCAGTGTGCGCCGGCCGACACGATCCGTGATGCTGGCCAGCAGCCTGCGCATGAGGGCAGCGTTGCCTCAGCCGCTGGCCGTGTCGGCCGCTGACGGAGCCGCGGCCGGGGCCGGCGTCGGGGCCGCTTCGTCGGTCACGGCAGCTGATGCGGCCTCGCCGCGACCTGAGGGATTGGCGAAGCGGTCGTTGAGTTTCTGGATGTAGTCGTCGGCGGAGGCACGAATACGCTCGATCAGCCGGCGGCTGAAATGATGCCAGCCCACCGGACGCGGGCGGAAGATGCTGTGCCGCCAGCGCGTATTGCGCAGGAAGGCGCGCGCCAGATTGCCGAACGCCTCGCGGGTGGGCAGGCTGCGGGCAATGCGTCGCGCCACCCAGCCGCGAACCGCGAAATGGATCACCACCAGGGCCACGACCAGGCCACCCGCGATCAGGCCGCTCAGCATCGGGCGCTGTTCCAACAGTTGCGGGAGAGCCGACCACCAGCCCCGGCGACGGCCCAGCCACCCCAGCACACCGGCCCGCAGCGCATAGAGAATGCCATCGAGAATCAGGGTCTGCTTCATCCAGCGATCCTGGGCCGCCTTGATCATCGGCACGGCCGTGCGTTCGATCTCGTTGGCGATGTTTTCCAGCGCGCCGATGATGCG
>JALWNJ010000198.1 GCA_026995955.1 Gammaproteobacteria bacterium | reverse complement strand
AGGGGACCGGGTGGCCGGCAGGGATGCCGGCCAGTCCATCGTCAGGCAGGATGCCTGTCGATGGACCCCGCAGCGACAAGGTCGTGGGCGGGAACCCCGAAGGGGCGCGTGCTCCGGGGTGCCCTTCTTTGCCTACTTTCTTGGGCAAGCAAGAAAGTAGGGCGCGCCCGCGAAGCGGGTGTGCAACCCCTTCACCCGGCGTTGGCGTGGTGCAGGCATGCGCAATCTTGCAGCCTGCCCGATGCCCAATCAATCTTAGGCCACCTCGTCCCCCATTGTCAGCATGCTCCCATTGTGGGCATTGGCCGCCTCGTCTATATTTGAGAACGGGAACGATCGACCGCAGCGGAACCTGCCGGATGCTGCGGGGTCACCTCGAAAAACAGGGAACGAGCCAAAGGAGTCCGACATGCGCGCCGCGCGGCGTCCGGTGTTTCTCAACCTGCTGCAGATCCGCCTGCCGGTCACCGGCGTGGCCTCGATCCTGCACCGGATCTCCGGGGTGCTGCTGTTCCTGTCCGTGGCGCCCGCGTTGTACCTGCTGCAGCGTTCCCTGCAGGATGCCGAGGCCTGGGCCGATACCGTGGCCCTGCTGCACAGCCTCTGGATGCAGCCCCTGCTGCTCATTCTGTTCTGGGCCTTCTGGCATCACTTCCTCAATGGCCTGCGCCTGCTGCTGATGGATCTGGGGCACGGTTTTGCGCGCACGGCCTCCACCCGCCTGTCGCTGGCGCTGCTGCTGCTCGCGCCGTTGCTGGCCCTGGCCTGCCTGGGGGTCTGGTGATGGGCGGCGGACTGCAGGGTTACCGCGCCTGGCTGCTGCAGCACATCACGGCAGCCCTGCTGGTGCTGGGTTTCGTGCTCCTCGGCGCGGGCTGGGTGGCCGGCCTGCCCGACGATTTCGCCGGCTGGCGTGCGACCGTGCACAGCGCGCCGGTGGAGATCGGGCTGCTGCTGTTCTTCGGCGCGCTGTTGCTGCATGCCTGGGTGGGGCTGCGCGATGTGCTGCTGGACTATGTCCATCCGCTGGCGGTCCGCCTGGTGCTTCTGGTGCTGCTGGCGCTGTACCTGGTCGGCTGCTATCTCTGGCTGTTGTGGATCCTGTGGCGATGAAACCGACCCGACGCCGTTTCGACGCGCTCATCATCGGTGCCGGTGGCGCCGGCCTGCGGGCGGCGCTGCAGCTTTCCCTGGCCGAGGCCAGCGTGGCGGTGGTGTCCAAGGTGTTCCCCACCCGCTCGCACACCGTGGCGGCCCAGGGCGGCATCAATGCCGCGCTCGGCAATGTGCTGCCCGACAACTGGCACTGGCACATGTACGACACCGTCAAGGGCAGCGACTACCTGGGCGACCAGGATGCCATCGAGTACATGTGCCGGGCCGCGCCGCGGGTGGTGTACGAGCTGGAACACTTCGGCGTGCCCTTCTCGCGGCTCGACAACGGCACCATCTACCAGCGCCCCTTCGGCGGCATGAGCCAGCACTTCGGCAAGGAGCAGGCGGCGCGCACCTGCGCCGCGGCCGACCGCACCGGCCATGCCATCCTCCACACCCTGTACCAGCAGAACATCCGCGCCAAGACCCATTTCTTCGACGAGCACTTTGCCCTGGACCTGATCCGCGATGCCGAGGGCCACATCCTCGGCTGCGTGGCCTTCGACATCATGAGCGGCGAGCCGGTGGTGATCGAGGCCAAAACAACCTTGCTCGCCACCGGCGGGGCAGGGCAGCTCTACCGTACCTGCACCAATGCCCTGATCAACACCGGCGACGGCCTAGGCATGGCCCTGCGTGCCGGCATTCCGATCCAGGACATGGAGTTCTTCCAGTTCCACCCCACCGGCATCGCCGGGCGCGGCATGCTCATCACCGAGGGCGCGCGCGGCGAGGGCGGCTATCTGGTCAACTGCGAGGGCGAGCGTTTCATGGAGCGCTATGCGCCACATGCCCTGGACCTGGCCAGCCGCGACGTGGTCAGCCGCGCCATCGCTACCGAGGTGCGCGAGGGTCGGGGCTGCGGCCCGCAGAAGGATCATGTGCTGCTCAAGCTCGACCACCTGGGCGAGAAGATCATCGCCGAGCGCCTGCCTGGCATCCGCAAGCTGTCGCAGACCTTCCTCGGCATCGATCCGGTGAACGAACCGATCCCGGTGTATCCCACCGCCCACTACACCATGGGCGGCATTCCCACCAACCGCTTCGGGCAGGTGGTGGTGCCGGTGCGCGACACCCCCGAGGAGCCGGTGCCGGGACTCTACGCGGCGGGCGAGTGTGCCTGCGTCTCGGTGCATGGCGCCAACCGGCTGGGCGGCAATTCACTGCTCGACATCCTGGTGTTCGGGCGTGCCGCCGCCAATCACATCATCGGCTACCTGCGCGAGCACCCCTACCACCGCAAGCTCGACGAGGACAGCGTACAGGCCGCGCTCGATCGCCTGCACCGCTGGGACCGCAAGGGCGACGGAGAATCGCCCGACGCCCTGCGCCGCGAGCTGCGTCAGGTGATGGAGGATCACATCGGCGTGTTCCGCACCGAGGAGGTGATGGCCGAGGGACTGGCGCGGGTGCGCGACATCGCGCGCCGGCTCGAAGACGCCGTGCTCGGCGACGACAGCCGGGTGTTCAACACCGCCCGGGTCGAGGCGCTGGAGCTGGAGAACCTGGTCGCCTGCGCGCTGGCGACCGCCACCGCCGCGCTGGCGCGCCAGGAGAGCCGCGGCGCCCATTCGCGCATCGACTATCCGGAGCGCGACGATCAGCACTGGATGCGCCACAGCCTCTACTCGCTGCTCGACGACAGCCTGGACTACAAGCCGGTGCGCACGCGTCCGCTCACGGTCGAGAGCTTCCCGCCGAAGCCGAGGGTGTACTGATGCCGGTCCGATTCTCCATCTTCCGCTTCGACCCCGACCGCGACCAGTCTCCGCGGATGCAGGACTACACGCTGCCGGACGAGGAGATCGAGCCCGGCATGATGCTGCTGGGGGCGCTGTTGCGGCTCAAGGCGCAGGATCCCACCCTGGCGTTCCGTCGCTCCTGCCAGGAGGGCGTGTGCGGATCGGATGCGATGAACATCAACGGCCGCAACGGCCTGGCCTGCATCACGCCGCTGGCGGAACTCAGGCAGCCCATCGTGCTGCGTCCGCTGCCCGGGCAGCCGGTGATCCGCGACCTGGTGGTCGATCTGGAGCGCTTCTACCGCCAGTACCGGGCGGTGGAGCCGTGGCTGGTGCTCAAGGATCCGGTGCCCGAGGTGGAACTGCGTCAGAGCCCGCAGGAGCGCGCCCGGCTCGACGGCCTGTACGAGTGCATCCTCTGTGCCTGCTGCTCCACCGCCTGTCCGTCCTGGTGGTGGAACCCGGACCGTTTCCTCGGCCCGGCGGCGCTGCTGCAGGCGGCACGGTTCATCGAGGACAGCCGCGACCAGAACACCGAGGCGCGGCTGGAGCAGCTGGACGATGCCTGGAAGCTGTTTCGCTGCCACAGCATCATGAACTGCGTGCAGGTCTGCCCCAAGGGCCTCAATCCCACCGAGGCCATCCACCGCATCAAGCACCGCATGCTGAAGAAGAACCTGTGAACCCCGACCGTCTGCGCTGGGCCTGCCGTCGCGGCATGCTCGAACTCGATCTGTTGCTGGGCCGTTTCCTCGAACACGGCTATGCCCGGCTCGATGCCGATGGCCGGGCCGCCTTCGAACGCCTGCTGGAATATCCGGATCCTGCCCTGCATGCCCTGCTGATGGGCGAGATGCAGAGTGCCGACAGGGAGCTGTCGCATGTCCTCGACGCCATCCGCCGCGCCCAGACTGCCGGTTGAGCTGAGGCCTTCCCGCTGCCAGCGGCGCATCGAGCGCGGCGCGCTGGCCCTGACCCTGGCGGCGCTGCTGCTGCCACCCGTGCCCTGGCCGCTGCGGCTGTTTGGGCTGCTGTGCTGGCTCTGGGCCCTACGCGCGCATCTGCGCCCGCAGCCACGGCTGCGCCTGTTCCACGAGGAGGCGCTGGGGCTTGCCCTGGCCGAGCCCGGTGGCCCGCCGACTGCCCTGGACGGGTGCCATTTGCACTGGCTGGGGCGCGGGCTCCTGATTCTGCGTCTGCACGATGCCGACGGGCGCGTATACAGCCGCGTGCTCTGCGGCCGTGAACTGCACGAGGCGCCGCTGCCCCTGCTCAAGCGGCTCGCCTGGCCCGGCAAGGCCGAACCCTTGACCTTAAAGTAAGCTACAGGGTTTATAGTTATTCGTAACCTTTGGTTGCCGAACGGAGCGAGGGCCACATGTACCAGACCATCGGCAAGCTGGCTGGCGCCGAGGGCGTCGCAGCCGAGACGCTGCGCTACTACGAGCGCCTCGGCCTGCTGCGTCCCGAGGCGCTCGTAGTAGCGCAGCGT
>JALWNJ010000197.1 GCA_026995955.1 Gammaproteobacteria bacterium | reverse complement strand
GCGGTAGATCTCGACCCGATCGTGCGCGCGCAGGGGGGTGTCCAGCTTGGTGAGCTTGCCCCAGATGCCCACCTTGTTGCGCTTGCCGAGCTCGATGTCGGGAAACCGCTGCAGGATGCCGGACTGCTCGATGGCCTGCTGCACCGTGGTGCCCTCCGGCACCTCCAGCTCCAGCAGCACCTGCTCTTCGGGCAGGGCGTAGGCGATCTCGATGGGAATGGTCTTCATGCGCCCGCCCCGCTGCCGTCGGCCTGGGCGTAGAGCCGGTTGGCCCGCTGCACGAAGGCATCGACCAGCGAATTGGCCACCGGATTGAACACCGGCGCGATTGCCAGGCCGACCAGTTTCGAGCTGAACTCGAATTCCAGATCCAGCGAGATGCGGCAGGCATCGCCCTGCAGCCGGTCAAAACGCCAGAAGCCTTCGAGATGGCGGAAGGGACCGTCCACCAGCCGCATCTCGATCATCTTGCCGGGCTGCAGGCGGTTGCGGGTGGTAAAGGTCTTGTGCACGCTGCCCTTGGCAAGATCCAGCGAGGCGACGACCTCGTCCTCGTCGCGGCTGATCTCGCGGGCGCTGCGGCACCAGGGCAGGAATTCCGGATAGCGCTCGATGTCATCCACCAGCGCAAACATCTGCTCGGGAGAATGGGGCACCAGCGCGGAACGGTGGATGGTGGTCACGACGATTGCCTGAACGACGAATATCCGTCTATTTTCGGGAAAATCCCGTTCCGGCACAACTCCCATGGGTCGTTCCGCAAAGGACAGGGCACCAGGATCTGCTACAATCTGACCGGACTGGTCAGATATGGAGGCAGATCACCCATGCGACATTGGCAGATCCAGGAGGCCAAGGCCCGGCTCTCCGAACTCATCAAGGATGCCGAACACGAAGGCCCGCAGGAGATCACCCTGCATGGCAGGCCGGTCGCGGTCGTGCTGTCGCGCGAAGACTACGAGCGCCTGACCGGTACCGGCGAATCCCTGGCTACCTTCATGCGTCGCTCCCCGCTGCATGGGCTCGAGGAACTCGAGCTCGAACGCGACCGGAGTCCCACGCGCGAGATCGAGCTTTGAGCTATCTGATCGATACCAATGTACTTTCCGAGCTACGCCGCCGGGAACCGAACCCGGGCGTCGTGGCCTGGGTCGAGGCACGACCCGCGACCCTTCTCTACATCAGCGTGCTGACACTCGGGGAGATCCGCAAGGGGATCGAGGCACTTGATGCCGGAAGGCGCAAGGACGCTCTGCTCGACTGGCTGGAAACCGAATTGCCGGCATTCTTCTCCGGCCGCATCCTGCCCATCGACCAGGCCGTTGCCGACCGCTGGGGACACCTGCTCGCTGACGCCACCCGCCCCCTGCCGGCCATCGACAGCCTGCTTGCCGCCACGGCGGTGACCCATGGGCTTGCCCTGGTGACCCGCAATGTGGGCGACTTCCCCTACCCTGGGCTCGAGATCATCAACCCCTGGGCGCTCTGAGACAGCCCTCCCGGAACGAGCAGGACGCGGCAGACGCAACATCCGTCGCGCGCATCAGGTACGAGCGGCCCCGGATGCCCATTCTGCCCGCCACTGCGCTGCCTCCCGTATAATGCCGTCATGGCCAAGAAGAAAAAGACCCCGGACAACCAGATCGCCCAGAACAAGAAGGCGTTCTTCGACTACCACATCGAGGATCAGCTCGAGGCCGGGCTGGTGCTGGAGGGCTGGGAGGTGAAGAGCATCCGCGCCGGCCAGGTGTCGCTGAAGGAGAGCTACATCCTGCTCAAGGACGGCGAGGCATGGCTGTTCGGCGCCCACATCCAGCCACTGGCCTCGGCCTCCACGCATGTCCAGGCCGATCCGCTGCGCACCCGCAAGCTGCTGTTGCACCGCGACGAGATCGCGCGCCTGATCGGCGCCGTGGAACGCAAGGGCTACACGGTCCTTCCGCTGTCGATGTACTGGAAGAACGGCCGGGTAAAGCTGAAGATCGGCATCGGCAAGGGCAAGAAACAGTACGACAAGCGCGCAGTGCAGAAGGAACGCGACTGGAACCGGGAACGCCAGCGCATGCTGAAGAAAGGCTGACGCGCCCTACCCCTGCTCTTCCCGCCACCAGCGGCAGTTGCCGCCACTGGCCTCGTCGATGGCCGCCAGCCGTTCGCGGTGTGCCGCAAGCTCTTCCTCGCTGGGGCGGATCACCCGCAGCGGCGGACGCTCGCCCTCGAGTCGGCGGTTGGCGCGCGCCTGGCCGCCCTGCGTGGCCGTCTCCTCGCCGCCCAGCACCAGGCTGGCCTGACCGCCTGTCATGGCCAGATAGACCTGGGCCAGGATGCGCGCATCGAGCAGGGCGCCGTGCAGATCGCGCGCCGAATTGTCCACCTCGTAGCGCTTGCAGAGGGCGTCGAGGCTGTTGCGCTGGCCAGGGTGCAGCTCGCGCGCCATGGCCAGGGTATCGAGCACCGTGCAGTGACGCTCGATGGGACCGCGCGGCGGTTCCAGCAGGCCCAGTTCGTGGTTGATGAAGCCGATGTCGAACGGGGCGTTGTGGATCACCAGCTCGGCGCCATCGACAAAGGCGAGAAAGTCGTCCACGATCTCGGCGAACACCGGCTTGTCGGCGAGGAACTCGTTGGTGATGCCATGCACCTCCACGGCGCCGGTGTCGATCTCACGGTCGGGGCGAATGTACTGATGCCAGGTATTGCCGGTCAGCCGGCGGTTGACCAGCTCGACACAGCCGATCTCGATGATGCGGTGGCCCTGGGCGGGCTCGAGGCCGGTGGTCTCGGTATCCAGCACGATCTGGCGCATCAGCCTGTCCGCTCCCGTTTCCGTGTTCCGGCCTGCATCTCGTCGATGCCGCGGTTGGCCAGGGCATCGACGCGTTCGTTCTCGTCGTGCCCGCTGTGGCCCCGCACCCAGGCCCACTCCACCTGATGCCGGCTGGCCAGCTCGTCCAGCCGACGCCACAGATCCTCGTTCTTGACCGGCTTCTTCGCCGCCGTCTTCCAGCCGCGCCGTTTCCAGTCGGCCAGCCACCGGGTGATGCCATCCATCACATAGCGCGAGTCCGTGGTGAGCCGCACGCGGCTAGGGCGCTTGAGTGCCTCCAGGGCACGAATGGCGGCCAGCAGTTCCATGCGGTTGTTGGTGGTCTCGGGTTCGCCGCCGAAGAGTTCCTTCTCGGTGCCGCGCCAGCGCAGCAGCGCACCCCAGCCACCGGGGCCGGGATTGCCGCGACAGGCGCCGTCGGTCCAGATCTCGACCAGATTGGCGTCAGCGTCGTAGTCGTGCGACACGGTTTCCGCTCCGCGTGGTGGGGCCGGCAATCTTAACACCGGACAGGAGCCGGCGGGGACGGGCCCAGGCCAGCGGCAGGGGCCTAACGGCAGCCACCTGCTTGCGCGCCCGCAGCACACTGATGCCGGGCATCCAGCCGGGACGGCGCGCCAGCAGCCCGTCCAGCCGCACCAGCAGGGGCTGCAGACGACGACCGCCCAGTGGGGGCACGAAGCCGATGCCGCTGCGCGCCTCGCAGGCATAGCCCAGCAGGCCCAGCCAGTCGGCGACGCGTTGGCGCGAATAGAACGGCAGGCACCAGGGCATGCGACCGAGCATGCCGGTGGTGGCATGCCACAGGCCGTACCAGCTCCAGGGATGGAAATGTACGATCACCAGCTGCCCCTCCGGCACCAGCACCCGATCCACCTCGCGCAACAGGGCATGGGGATCCTCGCTCACCTCCAGGGCATGGAACAGCACCACCAGGTCGACGCTTTCGGCGGCCACCGGCAGGGCCTCGAAACGGCACCGGGCCGCCCCGGCAACCGGGCCCATCCACACCTGGTGCCGAATCGGCGCGTGCCGGGACAGGTCGATACTGCCGGCCGGCGGCTGCCCCAGCCACAGCGCGTGGTAGCCAAAGGCGCGGGCCAGCCCCGGTTCCAGCATGCGATCCAGGGCCTGCAGGGTACGGCGGCCCACGGCATGGCCATACCAGGCTGCCAGCGCCCGCATCTGCGCACTGCGCTCGAGTCGGCAACGACTGCGCGGGCGGCGGAATGCGGGGCGCGATGCGAGCTTTCCTTTCATGCAGCCAGCATAGCAAAACCGTGACCGGCTGGGCGGACTCCGCGCGTGGCGGCCAAATTTCCTTGTCGGCGGGGCCAACGCTGGATAAGCTTGCAGCATGAGCAACTCGATCCTGCCACGCACCCTGCTGCTCGGCCTGGCGCTCGGGCTGGGAGGCTGCCAGAGCGCCCCGCTGCACGAAGCCGGGGCCCGCACTGTCGTTCCTGTCGAAACGCCAGCACCATCGGCGGCGACACCTTCTGTCCCGCCCGCGTCGGAGACGCCGGCCGAGCGAGCCGAGGCCGACCAGCCCTTCGTCGCCACCTCGGTAAC
>JALWNJ010000196.1 GCA_026995955.1 Gammaproteobacteria bacterium | reverse complement strand
GCCTTGCACTGCTTGAGGTAGCTGACGGCGGTCTTTTCCTTGATCTCGAACACGAAGCACTCCGGCGGCACGCCGTTGGCCTCGACCTGCTCGCGGATCCAGCCAGTGATCTTGCTGTCCTGCAGGGTGCCGGCGGTGAGCTTGATGAAGAAGATGAGCTGGCGGCCCTGCTTGCGCAGTTCGGCCAGACGGCGGATGCCGTTCAGGATCACCCAGCGGTCCAGCGCCATGGCGATGCCGCTGCGTTCCGCGCTCTCGAGGAATTCGCTGGGCGAAATCTCGTTGCCCTCCTCGTCCACCATGCGCATCAACACCTCGTAGCGCTCGCCGGGATCGCCGTGCAGGCTGACGATGGGCTGGAACAGCAGCTTGAGGCGGTTGTGCGCCAGCGCGTCCTTGATGCGCTGGCTCCAGGCCTCGTCGAGCTGGCGCTGGGTCATCTCGCCTTCCTTCGGGCGATAGATGACGGCACTGTTGCCTCCCTTCTCGCGTGCCTCGGCATAGGCGCGTCCGGCCCGCGACAGGATCTCGTTGGCGTCGAGCTCGTTGTCGTCGATGACGGCGGCACCAATGCTGGCCGTAGTGGTGATCGACTTGCCCTCGATGTCGAAGATGTGGCCGGCGATGGTCTCGCGCAGACGGTCCATGTAGGCCTGCAGGGCGTCTTCCTTCCAGATCGGTACCAGGCAGGTGAAGGCATCCCCCTCGAAACGGGCAATGAAGCTGTCCTCGCCGCCGAAGTCCATCAGCAGCCGGCCCATTTCGATGAGCAGTGCGTCGCCCGCGGTGATGCCCAGCTCCTGGCGCAGCTTGTCGAAACCGTCGATCTCCAGGTGCAGCAGACTGAATCGCTTCTCCGGCTCGGCCGCGCCAGAGATGGTCTCGCGCAGGCGATCCATGAAGTAGGGGCGGTTGTAGAGCCCGGTGAGCATGTCGCGCTGCTCGAGTTCCTGGATCTTCTGCTGCAGCTCCTTGTCGTTGGCGGAGCTGCGGATCACCACCTGGGTGCAGGGTTCGCCCTCGATGCTGGCCGGGCTGAACTCGAGTTCTGCCTGGAACGGTTCGCCCTCTTCCGGTTGCAGGGTGAGTTCCAGGGTCTGGTGCGGTTCCTTGCCCCGTGCGTATTCGCGCAGGAATTCCTTGAACCGCTCCTGATCCTGGGCCGCGACCAGGTCGAGGATCGGCATGCCCTCGAAGTCGTCCCAGTCGTGGTAGCCGAACAGTTCCAGGTAGGACTCGTTGGCATAGACATGCATGCCGTCGGCGATGTAGGCGATGGCGTCCTTGGAGCTGTTGAGCAGGGTCTCGCAGCGGCGGTCGGCCTCCTGCAGGGCCTGTTCCAGCTCGCGTACCCGATCGTGGTCGGCCTGGCAGCGCGC
The DNA here is from genome assembly GCA_026995955.1 of Gammaproteobacteria bacterium. Classification (GTDB taxonomy): domain Bacteria; phylum Pseudomonadota; class Gammaproteobacteria; order J044; family J044; genus J044. The sequence goes on along the minus strand of JALWNJ010000196.1, from coordinate 3,024 downwards.
ACTGCGCTGGAGCACCAGGGCGAGGTGGGCCTCGTTGTCCTTGGCGACCACATCGGCTGCCCCTTGCTGCATGCAGGCGGCGACATCGGCATCGCCCGTGCCGTCCAGCGCAATGATGGGAACCTGCCTGGGCTGGAGCTGAACCAGCTCGGCCAGTTTATCGAGACTGATGCCGGGGCTGCCCAGGGTGTAGAGGATGAGGTCCGGGTGGTGCTTCGGCAGCAGTTCGGTTACGTCCTCCTCGTCCTCGGCGCGTTCGGGCCGGGTGGCATAGCCCGCGCTGCGCGCGATCGAGACCAGACGCTCGTAGTCGTTGGGGACTTCCTCGATGATGAGCAGTCGCAGGCGCTTGTCCATGTCCGATCCGTGTGGTGACCGTGGCCGCTCGGTGCGGAGACAGGATCTAACTATGCCATGAAAGCGGCATCCGGTGTAGGGGGCTCAGAGACTGGACCAGATGGTTTCGAAACCGTCGCCGCCCGAGTCGTTGCCGCTGTCGGTGCGCTTTGCGGCGTCGGCGTTGCGGTACTGGTACTGGTGATAGTTGGCCGTGCTGCGCAGCTTGCGCGTGAGTACGATGTGCATCTGCCGGTTGAACAGGGTGAAGGTCAGCGTATCGCCGGTCTGGAAGGTGCCGCCGGGCACGATGACGGTGGGTTTCTGCTGGATGGTGCGGATACCGGGCAGCATCAGCCCGCGGATCGGTTCCCTGTGTGTCTGGCGCAGGGCACGCGGCGGGTCGATCTCGAGGGTGAGGGTCTTGGGGGCCAGCAGTTGTACCCCAACCTCCAGATGGCCGTGGCGATCGTGGCTCATCCAGCGGATGACGCCAGTGCGCCACTCGTAGTCGCGTCCTTCGCGTTCGCGCAGGCCGATCAGCTCGCCGACCTGGGCCCGCGAGGGTTCGCTGCTCTCCCAGCGCAGGCAATAGCCGCCGGCGCTGGCGTTGACGATCTTCCATTCCTGCCAGCTCTCCGGCTGAGCCGGCTTTTCGATCCGTTCCAGTTCCTGGCGCTTTTCCTTCAGGTATTCGTCGTTGATGACGGTGCCGCTGGCCACCATGTCCCAGACATTGGCCGGCTGGCCGTGGATGGTGTCGGAGAGGTCCACCACCGGTTCGTTCCACCAGTCCTTGACCTGTTCCTCTTCCGGAATGGTCTGCAGGGTCAGCTCCAGATTCTGGTCGCTGTCGGCGCTGTCGCCGCGGATGTCGTCCTCGATGGCCTGCCAGATCTGGCGCAGGCCGACGGCGGCGGTGATGGTATCGCCGCGGGCGGCGCGGGCGAAGCGCCGCCTGGCGCTGCTGTCCCAGTTCTCGAGCACGCGGCGTGCCAGGTCGAAGCTGATGGCCGTGCGTTCGTGCATGACGCTGAAGGTGCCGGTGTCCTGGGCATCGATCTGTCGCTGCAGCTCCTCGCGCAGCTTCTGCAGGTCGAGATAGCGGTTGGCCTGGCTCGAGTCGAGCTGCTCCAGATGGCGGTATTGCGGTGGATCGGCCGAATCGATATTGACCACGAAGACGCTCTCGCGGGTATCGAGACGGGGCGCCGGGAGCAGGGCGGCGAGAGTGCAGCCGTATTCGAGATAGGCGTCGAGTTTGCGCGCATCGCCCAGGTGCAGGGCCTCGGGGCGTGAGATGGCGAACAGGCACATCTTCAGGTAGAGGCGTTCCACGCTGTACTTGTTCAGGATCTCGAACTGGGGTTCGCGCACCGTACGGGTGGACAGGCCGTTGCGTTCGGCGAAGGCATAGAGCTGGTTGGCCTCCAGCCACAGGTGCGGCGGCAGCGAGGTGTAGGTCTGCGCCGCCAGCACCTGACTGCGGTCGAGATAGAACAGGGCCCGCTCGATGGCCAGGGTGAGCCGCTTGTTGTCCAGCTTCATGCCGCGGTTGACGACATCGTGCAGCACGTGCTTGTAGCCGTGCGCCAGTTCGATCAGCAGCACCTGGTTGAATTGCGCGATCTTGCGGCTCTTGGGCGGCAGCGGCATGGTGCGGCCGACGAAGTGCTTGCCCAGGTGATCGAGGATGGCGTGCGCGGTGTCGCGCATCAGCTCCATGTCTTCCAGGCGCTGCTTGGGCGGAATGTCGAGGCGATTGAGCTGGCGCAGGCCGTCGTAGAAGCGTTTGGCGCTCTCGCCCATGTTGACCAGGGGCAGATCCTTGAGCCAGCGTTTGATCTGCCGTGGCGTGCTGGGGAACGAGTCCTTGTCGGGCTGAAGGATCTGGGGCAGCCGGAATTCCATGCAGTGTCCTGCGTTTTTGGGTCGTTGTTTCGTCCGATTATAAGCAAGTCGCCCCGGAAACGCAGCAAAATGTGCTCTGTTTCACATTTTTGTGCCGGATCGGCCTCAGGCGCGGGGGTGTTTTGCGGATGCGCCCGGGGTTTCGCGGACCAGACGCGGCATCAGATAGCCGGGCAGGCGGGCGCGCAGCGCCTCTACCAGTTCGATGGCCCGCGGCTCGGGCACCTCGAAGTGCGCCGCCCCCGCGACGCGGTCCAACAGGTGCAGGTAGAGCGGCTGGATGCCCGTCTCGAACAGAGCCAGGGACAGGGCCTCCAGGTCGCGGACGGAGTCGTTGACTCCGGCCAGCAGCACGGCCTGGTTGTAGAGCGGGATACCGGCGGCGCGCAGCGGGGCCAGCGCCCGCCCCAGATCGTCGTCGATCTCGTTCGCGTGATTGATGTGCAGCACCATGACGGCATGCAGGCGCGTGTCCCGCAGCAGGGCGACGAGTTCGGGCGTGATGCGCGCGGGCAGCACCACTGGCTGGCGACTGTGCAGGCGCAGGCGGCGCAGGTGGGGGATGGCCTCCAGCTGCCGGACGGTGCGCGCCAGGCGGGCATCGGACAGGGTCAGCGGGTCTCCGCCGCTGAGGATGATTTCCTCGATGTCGTCGTGGGCCTCGAGATAGGCCAGTGCCGATGCCGAAGGCACCGTGCCGCCACCGGCCTCGCCATAGGGATAATGGCGGCGGAAGCAGTAGCGGCAGTGCACCCCGCAGGCGCCGGTGACGGTGAG
>JALWNJ010000195.1 GCA_026995955.1 Gammaproteobacteria bacterium | reverse complement strand
GATTCAGCTCAACCCGAACACGCGCGAGGACCGCTACCTGAAGGAGGTGCGCGAGCTGCTCTCGACGCACTTCCTGGGCTCGCCCGGCGGCTACCCCGTGTACCTGCGGCGCTGGACGCGCATGGGCCAGAAGCGCGACGACGAGAGCCTGGAGCGGCTGCTGCTGCTGGGCGAGCCGGAGGCGGTGGTGGCCGTGGTGCATGCCGAGACGCTGAGCGACGGCATCGCCGCCAAGGCCTGGTGGGCCATGCCCACCGCCGACAACGCCCGCGTGCTGCTGCAGCACGAGGAGGTGGTGCGCGGTGAGACGGGGCCCAAGCTGGCCGAGTACCTGGTGGAGTTCCTGCCCTTCGAGGAGGAACAGTGGAAGATCGCCGAGAGCATCCGCCTGGTGCTGCAGCCGGGGCTCATCTCCGAGGCCGAGCGCGACAAGCTGTGGAAGCAGGGCCGGCGCAAGACCACCTATCTGCTGGGCTTCGTCGCGGCCGACCCGGACAACCTGCCGGAGCAGGGCGCCGAGAGCCCGCTGCTTGACGAACACCGCGAGGCCCTGGAGCGCCTGGCCGGCGAGGGCAACCGGTTCGCGCGCCAGCTCCTGCGCCTGCTGTCGCCGGCGGGGCAGGCCTTCCTCGATACCCTGGGCCAGGTGATCCGCAAGCCCTACAATCAGGATGTGGTGGTCAACTACCTGCGCGTGATCGAGCGCTACTTCGCCGACACGCGGCCGGAGATCGCCCCCGAGTGCGGCATCAACAACACCCGCCTGTACGAGGACGAGGGCTCGGAGGTGGACATGCGCACCATCGTGCAGCGCGCCGAGGACTACTGCGCGCAGGGCGGCAACGCCGAGATCGAGGCGGTACGGGCCGCCTGCCCGGAACTGGAACCGGCCCTGCACGCGGTGGTGGCGCTGTCGATGGTGAACGAGCTGGTGGTCAATCCCATCTTCGCGCGCACCGATGCCATCGGCACCGTGATGCGCAAGAAGCTGGAACCGGTGTCGGGGCCGATCCTGGAACTGATGGGCACCCTGCAGGGCAAGACCGGGCGCCGTTGAGCATCTTCAACCACAAGGTCTTCATCGGGCTCAGGGTGCGCATCGCCGAGGCCGATGCCGCCGCCCACATGGCAGCGTCTCCGCGGGTGGTGGGCGAGCGGCTGGCGCACGCCGTGGATGCGCATGTGCGCGAGGCGGCACTGGGGTATTATCCGCCCCTGGACTACTTCCGCGGCCGCGGCGTGCTCGACGAGGAACTGATCGAGGCCGCCGAGAACATGGGCTGGCTGGTCTCGCGTCTGGTGCGCGAGGAACTGGGGCGCCGGCTGCGCGCGGTGTTCTCGCGCGTGAGCTTCCGCAGCGTGCAGACGGTGGCCTTCAGCATGCCCTCCGTGCGCCCGGGGCAGAAGGACGCCCTGGAGCGGCTCGTCGAACACTACACGCCGACCACGGTGCGGGTGGATCTGGAGATGAGCCTGATCCAGAAGCGGCCCAATCCGGAGGGGCTGGAACACTTTGCACGCAGTGTGCTGCTGCGCTGGGTCGAACCCGCCTTCGAGGCGGTGGAGGTGACCAGCGTGCACCTGATCGAATGACACGAGGAACGCCGAGTTGAGGTACTTTCCGATCTTTCTCGACCTGCACGGCCGCAAGGCCCTGGTCGTGGGTGGCGGCGACATCGCCTCGCGCAAGGCCCGCAGCCTGCGCGAGGCCGGCGCCGGGGTGCATGTGGTCTGCCCCGAGCTGTCCGGCGAGATGCGGGCCATGGTGGAGGCCGGCGAGGTGACGCACGAGGCCCGCCGCTTCGCACCCGAAGATGTCGAGGCCGGCTATGCCCTGATCATCGCCGCCACCGACAGGCAGGACATCAACCGCGAGGTCTCGGAGCTGGCCAATGCCCGTGGCATCCCCGTCAATGTGGTGGACCAGCCCGAGCTCTGCTCCTTCATCGTGCCCTCCGTGGTCAACCGCGATCCGGTGCAGGTGGCGATCTCCACCGGCGGCGCCTCGCCGGTGCTGGCGCGCCTGCTCAAGGCCCAGCTCGAGGCCTTCATCCCGGCCGCCTACGGACGCCTGGCCAGTCTGGTGGAGCGCTTCCGCGATGCGGTCAAGGCGCGATTCCCCACCGTGCGCGAGCGGCGCCTGTTCTGGGAGCGCATACTCGACGGCCAGGTGGCGCAGCTGCTGTTTGCCGGTCGTGAGCGCGCCGCCGAGGAGGCCCTGGAGCATGCGCTGGAGGAAGAGACGGCACCGGCGCATCACGGCGAGGTCTATCTGGTCGGCGCCGGGCCGGGCGACCCGGATCTGCTCACCTTCAAGGCGCTGCGCCTGATGCAGCAGTGCGATGTGGTGGTGTACGACCGCCTGGTGTCGCCGCCCATCCTCGACATGGTGCGCAAGGACGCCGAGCGCATCTATGTGGGCAAGGCGCGCGCCAACCATGCCATGCAGCAGGAGAACATCAATCAGCTGCTGGTGCGGCTGGCCAAGGAGGGCAAGCGGGTGCTGCGTCTCAAGGGCGGCGATCCGTTCATCTTCGGCCGCGGCGGCGAGGAGATCGACACCCTGGCGGCCGAGGGCGTGCTGTTCCAGGTGGTGCCGGGCATCACGGCCGCATCGGGCTGCTCCAGCTATGCCGGCATCCCGCTTACCCACCGCGACCATGCACAGGCCTGTGTGCTGGTCACCGGCCATCTCAAGGACGGCACCGTGGACCTCAACTGGGACATGCTGGCTCATCCTCACCAGACGGTGGTGTTCTACATGGGCCTGCACGGGGCCGAGGTGCTGTCGCGCGAGATGATTGCCCATGGCCGCGCTCCGGACACCCCGGTGGCCCTGGTGCAGCAGGGCACCACCCCGCACCAGCGGGTGTGGCGGGCCACCCTCGAGACCCTGCCGCAGGTGGTGGCGGAGAACGACATCAAGCCGCCCACGCTGATCATCGTCGGCGAGGTGGTGGGGCTGCAGGACAAGCTGCAGTGGTTCGAGCCCCTGATCGATGCCGACACCCCCACCTCCAGCTTCACCGGCAGTCGCGAGACCATCTGACTGCCGCCACGCGGACTGACCCCGGTCAATGCGAGCCGCTTGCGCGCCTGTGGTAGAATGCGCGCCGGTTCGCCGCCGGCGTACCCCGTTCCGTTACCCGCAGCACGAGGCAACCCGTGTCCGATACCAAGAAGATTCGCGAAACGATGACCCAGTCCTCCTTCAACCGGGAGGAACTTCTGAAATGCGGCCGAGGCGAGCTGTTCGGCCCCGGCAACGCGCAGTTGCCGCTGCCCAACATGCTGATGATGGACCGCATCACCCACATCGCCGACCATGGCGGGCGCTTCGGCAAGGGCGAGGTCATCGCCGAGCTCGACGTCAAGCCCGAGCTCTGGTTCTTCGACTGCCACTTCCAGGGCGATCCGGTGATGCCGGGCTGCCTGGGGCTGGACGCCATGTGGCAGATGGTCGGCTTCTTCCTTGGCTGGAGCGGCTATCCCGGGCGCGGGCGCGCGCTGGGCGTGGGCGAGGTCAAGTTCACCGGCCAGATCCTGCCCACCGCGAAGACCGTGCGCTACCATGTCCACATGAAGCGCGTCATGGCGCGCAGCCTGATCCTCGGCATCGCCGACGGTTCGGTCGAGGTGGACGGGCGCGAGATCTACGTGGCCAACGGCCTGCGCGTGGGTCTGTTCACTTCCACCGACGACTTCTGAGTGTATTGCCATGAGAAGAGTGGTCATCACCGGCTACGGCATTGTTTCCTGCATCGGCAACGACCGTGACAGCGTGGTCGCATCGCTCAGGGAGGGGCGTTCCGGCATCCGTTTCAAGGAGGAATACCGCGAGATGGGGATGCGCAGTCATGTGGCCGGCAGCATCGATCTCGATCTCGAGGAGCACATCGACCGCAAGGTGCTGCGTTTCATGGGGCCGGCCGCGGGCTATGCCTATGTGGCCGCGCAGCAGGCCATCGCCCACGCCGGGCTGGAGGACAACGAGGTCTCCAACCCGCGCACCGGCATCATCATGGGCTCCGGTGGCGCCTCGTCCATGAACCAGGTGGAGGCCGCGGACATCCTGCGCGAGAAGGGCATCAAGCGTGTCGGCCCCTTCCGCGTGCCGCGGGTGATGAGCAGCACCGTCTCCGCCTGCCTGGCCACGCCGCTCAAAATCAAGGGCGTGAACTACTCCATCAGCTCCGCCTGCGCCACCAGCACGCACTGCATCGGTGCCGCCGTGGAGCAGATCCAGTGGGGCAAGCAGGACATCGTGCTGGCCGGTGGCGGCGAGGAGGAACACTGGACCCTGAGCATGCTGTTCGATGCCATGGGCGCCCTGTCCACCAAGTACAACGAAACGCCGGAGACCGCCTCGCGCCCCTACGACGCTACCCGCGACGGCTTCGTCATCGC
>JALWNJ010000194.1 GCA_026995955.1 Gammaproteobacteria bacterium | reverse complement strand
CTGCAGCAGCACGCCGCGCACCGGCGAGCGGTCGCGGCAGGTCTGCTGGGCACTGAACAGGGCCAGGTACTGGTGGCGCAGGCCGGCCGTGTCCAGGGCCAGGCCCTGGCGGGGCGCACGGCAGAACAGGTTGAGTGGGCGCAGGCGCAGCGGCAGGCCCAGTTCCTCGGCCTGCGAGAGGGCCTGGCGCAGCGAGCGGGCGGTGGCCATGGGTGGTGTGCGCAGCCCCAGCCGCGCCAGCCAGTCGAGCACCCGGGCACGATCCAGTCTGTGGGGCTCGGTCGCGGCCTGACGGCATTTCGCGGCGATCGTGTCCAACGCGGGGGCCAGATGATCGGGCCAGGCCGCGGGCAACTGGCCGACCAGGGCCTGCTGCCGGCGCCAGGCCGTGAGTGCGGCGTAGGTGTCGATGGCGGCGGCCGGGGTGTCCTGCAGGGTCACGCCCAGCTGCGCCGCCAGCCGCCGCGCTTCGGTTACGCGCGCCTCGCCCATCAGGCAGGTCACGGGCGTCGGCCCGGGGCGCTCGAGCACGCTGTGCACCAGGGCCGTGGCATCGGTCTCCGGGCGCGGGGCCAGCAGCAGGAGCGGGTCGTGATCGCCGTGGTGTGCGATCAGGTCCAGGCAGCGGTCGAGCAGGTCGGCATCCAGGGTGGCCGGCAGCACCAGGCCGGGCCGTTCGCGCAGCGGCTCGAGGCGGCGCAGCCGCTTGTGCAGGGCCGGCCCGGGGCGGGCCGGCTCCAGGCCATAGTGATGCAGCCGGTTGGCCGCCAGGGCATCGGGGCCGGTGGCGTTGCCGATGAGCAGCGGCTGGTCGTGCTGCGGCACATGGCCGGCCAGCAGCCGATCGACGATCGTGAACAGGGTGTCGATGTGGTGCAGCAGCACGGCGCCGGTGGCCAGCAGTGCCCCCTCCAGACAGGACTCCTCCGGCGGGCCGCCGGTGAACACCAGCACCGGCTTGAGCGCCGCCGCCAGGCGCAGGGCGGCGATCAGCGCCGCGGCGCGGTCCGCTTCGATGGTCTCCAGGTGCACCAGAATCAGGCGCGTGTCGGGCTCCAGGGCCAGGTAGCGGATGGCGTCGTCCAGGTCGACATCCAGCGCATCGCCGGGGGTGAGCACGGTGCTGAAGCCGCGCCCATGGGCCTCCGCCCAGTCCAGCAGGGCATCACAGAGGCCGGCGGAATGGCTCAGCAGGGCGACCGGTCCCGGGCGCAGGCGGTTGCGGTTGTAGAGCAGATTGAGGCGCTGTCCGGCGCGCCACAGGCCCATGCTGTTCGGTCCGAGCAGGCGCATGCCGGCCGTCTCGGCCAGCCGCGCGATGCGTTGCCGCCAGCGCTGCAGGCGCGGGCCGGAAAATGCGGGCCGCGCGTGGATCACCGCCGCGCCCGCCCCCTTGCGGGCACACTGGCGCAGCACCCGCTCGACCTCGCCGGCGGGGATGCACAGGGCGACCAGGTCCAGAGGCCCGTCGATGTCCGCCACGGAGGGCACGCAGGGTTGGCCGAGCACGCTCTCGTGTTTCGGGTTGACGGCATGGACGGGGCCGGGGAAACCGCCGGCCAGCAGGTTTTCGAACACCAGCCGGCCCACCGAGCCGGGTCGCTCGCTGGCGCCGATCACCGCCACCGAGCGGGGCTTGAACAGGGCGGCCAGGTCGGTGGTCATCGCCGGGATACTCCGATTGGTAGTAAAGTGGACACGGACATTGGCCCCCGAAGCCGGTCGCGGCAGGAGAACAGGCCGCCATGAGCATCGCCATCATCACCCATCACGACTGCCTGTTGCACGACATGGCGCCCGGTCATCCCGAGCGCCCGGAACGGCTGCTGGCCATCGACCGCCATCTGGTGCATCGCGGCTATCAGTATGAGCTGAGCTTTCACGATGCGCCACTGGCCAGCCGCGAACAGCTCGAGCGGGTGCATGACGCGGCCTTCGTTCGGGCCCTGTTCGAGCAGGCGCCACGGGAAGGCGTGATCGCGCTCGATCCCGACACCACGATGACGCCGTTCACGCTCAACGCCGCGCGCCGTGCCGCCGGCGCGGTGGTGGAGGCGGTGGAGCTCTTGCGCGAGGGCGAGGCGGTACGCTGCTTCTGCTCGGTGCGCCCGCCCGGCCACCATGCAACGCGGCGCCGGGCGATGGGCTTCTGCTTCTTCAACAATGTGGCAGTGGGGGCGGCGCATGCGCTGGCGCGCGGCTGGTCCCGGGTGGCGATCTGCGACTTCGACGTGCACCACGGCAACGGCACCGAAGACATCTTCGGCGGCGATCCGCGGGTGCTGCTGCTGTCGAGCTTCCAGCACCCCTTCTATCCTCATACCGGAGCCGGGTCGGAGTACGACAACGTGGTCGCCACGCCGCTGCCGGCGGGCAGTGACGGCCCGACCTTCCGCGCCGCCGTGGAGCGGGACTGGCTGCCGCGGCTGGAGGCCTTCCGCCCCGAGCTGGTGTTCGTCTCCGCCGGCTTCGATGCCCATCGCGACGATCCGCTGGGCGGGCTCGATCTGCTCGAGGACGACTACCGCTGGGTGACGCGGCGGCTGCTGGAGGTGGCCCGGCGCCATGCCGACGGGCGCATCGTCTCCACCCTGGAGGGGGGCTACGACCTGGAGGCCCTGGGGGCCAGCGTGTGCGCCCACATCGACGCCCTGATCGACTGAGCCCGGGTCGGCTCAGCGGGCATCGAGCGACGCCAGCAGCTCGCCCACCCCGCGCACGCTGCAGAAGCCGGGCGCCGCGCGTTCCGGCCGCCGGCTGTCGGGGCGGCGCACCGCCACCAGCCAGCGGATGCCGGCGGAGCGCGCCGTCTCCAGCACGGCCAGGTTGTCGTCCACCAGCAGGGTGCGCTCGGGGGTGTAGGGCTGTATCTGCCGCAGCCGTGCCCAGAAGTCCGGGTGCTCCTTGGCCAGCCCCAGGTCGTGGCTGCTGATGACGCGGTCGAAGTGGCCGTCGAGGCCGGTCTGCCCGATCTTGAGCGCCAGGCTGTCGCGGTGGGCGTTGGTCAGCAGCACCAGCCGCTTGCCATGCCGGCGCAGCCGGTCGAGGAATTCGATGACCCGCTCGTGGACCCGGATCAGGTGTTTCACTTCGTGCTTGAGGGCGACGATGTCCACGCCCAGCTCGCGGCGCCAGTAGTCCAGGCAGTACCAGTCCAGCGTGCCCTCTACGGCGGCGAAACGGGCGTACAGGAGCTCGCGGGCCCGGTCCTCGTCCAGTCCGTGCCGCTCGGCATAATGGTGCGGCAGGTATTCGAGCCAGAAGTGGTTGTCGAAGTGCAGGTCGAGCAGGGTGCCGTCCATGTCGAGCAGCACCAGGTCGATGGCGGACCAGTCGGGGGGACAGGGTTCGGACATGGCGGGACTCCCTCGTCGTTGCGGGGCATTTTGCCATGATCCGGCGCAGCCGATAACATGGCCGCATGAAGGTCGTCACAGCCACGCCATGAGTCGCCCCCCGCCCCGTATCCTGGCCACCCGCGAGGTGGCGCGTAGCCGCCTGTTCCGCATCGAGTCCGTCGATCTGGCCTTCGCCAACGGCACCGAGGTCACCTTCGAGCGCCTGATGGGCTCGGCGGCCGGCGCGGTGCTGGTGGTGCCGGTCAACGCGCGCGGCGAGGTGCTGTTCATCCGCGAATACTCGGTCGGTACCGAACGCTACGAGCTGGGCCTGCCCAAGGGCCGGCTGGAGCCGGACGAGGACCTGCTGGCCGGCGCCGACCGCGAGCTGCGCGAGGAAGTCGGCATGCACGCGGCGCGGCTGGAGGCGCTCATGACCCTGACCATCGCGCCGGCCTACTTCGGCCACCGCACGCAGGTGGTGCTGGCCCGCGAGCTGAGCCCTGCCCCGCTGCCGGGCGACGAGCCGGAGCCGCCGGAGGTGCTGCCCTGGCCCCTGGACGACTTCGAAAGCCTGCTCGCGCGCGAGGACTTCTCCGAGGCACGCAGCATCGCCGCGCTGTATCTGGCGCGGCGCCATCTGCAGGAGGAAGGTGCATGAACCTCGACGACCGCCTGCTCGAGTCGCTTCGCCCGGAGGTCGAGGACATCGCCCTGCGCGCCGGTGAGGCCATCCTCGAGGTGTACGAAACGGCCTTCGAGGTGGCGCACAAGGACGACCGCTCGCCGCTCACCGCCGCCGACATGGCGGCCCACCGCATCATCATGCAGGGCCTGAGCGCGCTGGAGCCGGAGCTGCCGCTGCTGTCCGAGGAGGCCAGCGCACCGGAATGGCAGCGGCGCCGCGACTGGGCCGCCTACTGGCTGGTCGATCCGCTCGACGGCACCCGCGAGTTCGTCAAGCGCAACGGCGAGTTCACCGTCAACATCGCCCTCATCGACGACCACCGCCCGGTGCTGGGGGTGGTCCAGGTGCCGGTGAGCGGCCTGATCTACCACGCCGGACGCGGCCTGGGGGCGTACA
>JALWNJ010000193.1 GCA_026995955.1 Gammaproteobacteria bacterium | reverse complement strand
ATGTACACCTCGTCGCGGGTGATGCGCTTCTCCACCACCTCGAGGCCCAGCTCGGCGGCCAGGGTGATGATGGTGGCACGGGTGATGCCGTCCAGGGCCGAGGTCAGCTCCGGGGTGTAGATCACGCCGTCACGCACCATGAAGAAGTTCTCTCCGCTGCCCTCGGCAACGAAGCCCTCGACATCCAGCAGCAGGGCCTCGTCGTAGCCGTCGTTGAGCGCCTCCTGCAGGGCCAGCATGGAGTTGATGTAGTTGCCGTTGGACTTGGCCTTGCACATGGTGATGTTGACATGGTGCCGGGTGTAGGAGGAGGTCTTGATGCGAATGCCCTGCTCCAGCGCCTCCTGCCCCAGATAGGCGCCCCAGTCCCAGGCCGCGATCATGCAGTGCACGCGCAGGTTGTCGGCACGCAGGCCCATGCCCTCGGAACCGTAGAAGCACATCGGGCGGATGTAGGCGTTCTCCAGCCCGTTCTCGCGCACCACCTGTTTCTGCGCCGCGTTGAGGGTGTCGGCATCGAAGGGGATCTTCATGCCGAGGATGTGGCCGGAGTTGAGCAGGCGGCGGGTGTGGTCTTCGAGGCGGAAGATCGAGGGCCCCTGCTCGGTGCGGTAGGCGCGCAGGCCCTCGAACACGCCCATGCCGTAGTGCAGCGTGTGGGTAAGCACATGCACCCGCGCCTCGCGCCAGGGCACGAGTTCGCCATCGAACCAGATCACACCATCGCGGTCGGCCATCGACATGGTCAATCATCTCCCGGGTTGTTGCCACCGCACATGACAGTCATCACAAGCCACCTGAAGTCAGTGCATACTCATACTTATCAATCATAATGTAGGCCGTCCATATCCAACATAGCCCCACCATAATCCAACCGTGCACATACCAGCCGCCAGATCAATACTTGATCTGCAAAGGAAAATTGTATTGTGAACCAAGCCTAAAACCAAGCCAGACATAGAAGCCACCCACACAAAAACGGACCAAAATGGACTGTATTTCAAATAATTACATACCGATACAATCACTTGGCGCGCAATCGATGCACCTCCTCGAAAACGCGCCTCAACTTCTCGGCACGCGCCCCCCAGGAATAACTCCTTGATCGTCGCCAGGCATTTCGGGCGATTTCGACCGATCGGTGGGGATCGTCTGCCAGCACACGCAAGGCAGCAACCAAGGAATCCAGCTCTCCCGGCGAAAAGAAAACCGCGCACTGCTTATCGATCACTTCACGCACAGGTGGAATGTCCGCAGAAACAATAGCGCAGCCACCAGCCATGTACTCGAAGAGTTTCAATGGTGATGTCCACTCGCTAATCCACTCTTCCCGGTTTGGCAATATGGCAATGCCTGCGCTCATGACAAGATCCCTCACCTCATCTCGGGACAATCGACCAAGCAGAGTCACATTGTCGGGTACCGAATTTCCGCTCTTCTGGAGTAACCACTCCCGATCGGCCTCGCTTCCACCAGCGATCACTACCTCCAGATCCGGAACCCTGGACGCAGCCCTCAAAAGAAGGTCAACACCCTTGGAGCTTGACCATGATCCGACATATACAACCCTGTCCCACTTTTTTTGGGAAAATGAGGGCTCGCCATAATCTGGCGCCCCACTGTGAATCACGGAAATCTCTCGATCCACACCGTATTCGCTCACCAACCCTTTTCGAAGTGAATCCGAAATTGCAACAACAGCTTTTGCGTTTTGCAGAACAAACGCCTCCATGAATCTTATTTTCTTTTCTTTCCTGCCCGATAACGAATGAGAAAAGATTTCATGAGCCTCGTAAACCAATGGCAGATCGATGTTTTCCCGTAGCATGTAATAGGCCTGCTTGATATGCCTGACAAAAACCACACCCCCCGCATCAACCCCTCTTTTCAGAATCTCTTTATAACACCTCTTTGCAAAGAACCGAGTGGATCTTAAAACAGGAAACGCTTTACCAAACAATAGCTTGGAAACCGTCAGGCAGGACACCCCAAACTCCCGCAACGCTTTCTCGCCTTCCGCGCTGCAAGGGGACGCAATTAAAAGAACACTGTCTCCCTGAGCCGCCAACCCCCGCAATGTCTCAAACACCTGCACCGAACGCGCTTTGGGCAAAGGGAATTCTTCGGGAAAAAGGTACAGTATTCTCATTCAGACTAGAAAGGGGAGCGCAGTTTATCTTTTAGGGACTTACGGAATGATCTCCAACTCCCTCTTACAGTTGTGCATTCCAACAATCTTTTCTCATAAAGATCGGGATGAACGAGGCGGCGCGGAGGAGTATCCGGGTTTAACAATCCACAATCCTTGACATTCGGCACTTGAGCAGAATTGATATATAGAATACAGTTCTGCTGATACCAATATGGTATACTTGGATTATCCCACACTTTGTCCCTAATAAAATCCACAGCAATATATCCGAACGCTGAAAAATATTGCCACCAATAATCTGGCCACTGCTCATTCACATGCCCTTTCCCGCCTTGACCAGGTATGGCCGCTGAGAACAATACAAAATCGGAGGCGGAGACCAAGTCCTTTACAAATCCTTCTGCGCGCTTAGGGGATAGATGTTCGGCCACTTCCAGGGAGATGGCCAAATCGAACCTTTCACCCAGGCGGATCGGCATTTCAAGCTGCTGCTCAAGAAAAAACCCCTCGGGAATAACAAGCAAATCTCTATCAACCCAAGGACCGTCAATGCCTTGAATCCTTCTTGCGCCAAATTCCTCCGCAACCGATAGCCAAGTCCCAATACCGCAACCGAAATCGGCAACCGATTCGAAATGCGGAATGAAATCATGTACGAGCTTTAGAATTGATCTCGCCGCATTACGCGTCCGCTCATCCCTCCCCTCATAGAAAGACTTCCCATACAGAGATTTTCTGTCCACCTTATCAGACACGCATTCACCTCAAACCCAAGGGTCTCCAACAATCAGGAAACCGATCCAGAGCCCCTGGACTCATTCTGAATTGTTGCATTGGTCGCGGCCGCGCAGGGGCGCGGCGCCCATCACTTGCTGCCAGACGCCCTGAACGAACGCACGCTGCTCGGAAAACCGCGCCGGATCGACATCGGCGCCCTGGCCGGCCAGGTGCCGGTGATGCAGGTGATCCCGGAATTCGCGGTAGATCGCGGCCAGCCGTCCGGCATCCTCGACGGAGAACACCCCGGTTGCGGCCAGCTCGCCCAGCAGGCGCACATTGTCGGTCCAGCGCAGCAGGGCCGGATGCCGGTGGGCATGGGCAAGTACCGCATATTGCACCACAAATTCGATGTCAGTGATACCTCCGGGGTCGCGCTTGAGGTCGAAACGCCCAGGCTTGCGCCAGGCGTGCTGGCACCACATGCGCTCGCGCATGGCGCGCACTTCCTGCTGCAGGGCGGCGGCATCGCGCGGCCGGGCCAGCACCTCGCGGCGGATCTCGCCGAAGCGTTCGGCCACGCGCTGCCCGCCCGCCACCGGCCGCGCCCGCACCAGGGCCTGATGCTCCCAGGTCCAGGCCTCCTCGCGCTGGTAGCGGGCGAAGGCATCGAGGCTGCTCACCAGCAGCCCGGAGCTGCCGCTGGGCCGCAGCCGCATGTCCACCTCGTAGAGCACGCCGGAAGGCGTGACGGTGGTGAGCAGGGTGACGATGCGCTGCACCAGGCGGGCGAAGAACACGCCGTTCTCCAGTGGCTTCGGGCCGTCGGTCTGCTGCCGGTGGCCGGAACTGTCGTGCAGGAACACGATGTCGAGATCCGAGCCATAGCCCATTTCCAGCCCGCCCAGCTTGCCGTAGCCGATGATGCCGACCTCGGCCCTGCGCCGTACGCCCTCCACCTCGCAGCTGGGTTCGCCGTGGCGACGGGCCATCTGACGCCACACCACGGCCAGGGCCTTTTCCAGCACCAGCTCGGCCACCCAGGTCAGGTGGTCGCTGACCTGCATCACCGGCAGCGCGCCCACCAGATCGGCCGCGGCAATGCGGAACACGATGCCGTGGCGGAACTGGCGCAGCCGCTCCATGACGGTTTCGGTGTCGTCCTCGTCCACGCCCTCGAACAGGCGATCCAGGGTCGCCTTCATGGCCGCGCGATCGGGCGGATGATGGATGCGGCGCGGGTCGATCAGCTCGTCGAGCAGCAGCGGATGGCGGATCACCATCTCGGCCAGCCAGGGACTGGCGGAGAACAGCCGTGCCAGCAGCGCCAGCACCTGCGGGTGATCCGCCAGCAGGGCCAGATAGGTGCTGCGCCCGGCCACCGCCTCCACCAGGCCGAGCAGCCGCTGCAGGGTCTCGGCCGGCCGTTCCTGGGCGGCGGCCGCCTCGACCAGCAGCGGCAAAAGGCGCAGCAGATGGGCGCGGCCGCGCTGCCCCAGCAGCCGCAGGGCGCGCCCCCGTCCCAGGGCCCGCAGTTGCGCCACGGCCTCGCCGGCATCGGCG
>JALWNJ010000192.1 GCA_026995955.1 Gammaproteobacteria bacterium | reverse complement strand
CCCTTCCCCGATGGGCTCGAGGCCGAGCCCGAACTCGAGCGCCTGCTCGAGCAGACGCACCGCCTGCTGGTGGCAGTGCCGAGCGAGGGCTTTCGCGACACCCTGACGCGACTGGCGCCGTCCCTGGACGGCGAGGCACGCCTGCTGTGGGCCACCAAGGGGCTCGAGACCGGCAGCGGCCGTCTGCTGCACGAGGTGGCCGACGAGGTGCTCCCGGCGGGGGTGCCGCGGGGTCTGGTATCCGGGCCCTCGTTTGCCGCCGAGGTGGCGCGGGGTCTGCCCACCGCGGTCACCGTCGCCAGCCGCAACGATGCCTTTCGTGCCGAGGCCGCCGCTTGGCTGCATGGCGATACCTTCCGCTGCTATCTCAGTGACGATGTCATCGGCGTGGAGCTGGGCGGGGCGCTGAAGAATGTGCTGGCCATCGCCGCCGGCATCTCCGACGGGCTCGGCTTTGGCGCCAATGCCCGCGCCGCGCTGATCACCCGCGGCCTGGCCGAGATCATGCGTCTCGGCGCGCGCCTGGGGGCCCGGGCCGAGACCCTGATGGGCCTGTCCGGCATGGGCGATCTGGTGCTCACCTGCACCGACGACCAGTCGCGCAACCGGCGTCTGGGGATGGCGCTGGGGCGTGGCGCCGCGCTGGAAGCGGCGGTGGCGGAGGTGGGCGCCACCGTGGAGGGGATGGTGGCCGCCCCCGTGGTGCGCCGCCTGGCCGAGCGACACGGGGTGGAGATGCCGATCTGCCGCGAGGTGGCCGAGATCATCGAGCGGGGCAAGTCGCCCCAGCAGGCGGTGAGCGAGCTGCTGGCACGCGACCTGCGCGAAGAGGGGCCGGGGCTGGCCTGAACCCCCTCGCCGATGGCTCCGGAGGTGGCCGGTCTGCCGCTGCCCTTGCCGGCAGCCCGTGCGCTGTTCTACCTTGTGACCATGACACCGCCGCTGCATGCCGACGAGATGCTGGCCGGCCTGTGCCGCTGGCTGCGTGCGGCGGGCCACGACTGCAGCCTGGCCGAATGTGGCGAGGCCGACAGCGCCGTGCTGGCCCGCGCGCGGGCGGAAGGGCGCCTGCTGCTGACCCGCGACCGCGAACTGGCCCGTCACGCCAAGGCGCACGGGCTGCCGGTGCTGCTGCTTGCGGGCCAGGACCTCGACGCCCAGGCGCGGGAGCTTTCCGACCGGCTCGGCATCGACTGGCTGCACCGGCCGATGAGCCGTTGCCTGCGCTGCAACGTGCCCATCGAGGAGGCGCCGGCGGAGCGCCGGGCCGGCCTGCCGTTCGCGCTCGGCCGCGACGAGGCCCTGTGGATCTGTCCGGCCTGCGCGCGCCTGTACTGGCAGGGCAGCCATGTTCGGCGCATGATGGAACGGTTGCGTGACTGGGCTGGTGCCGGTGGCGCCAATGAACTAGAAGAAGGGAAAGGGACAGCCGGAGCCGAGGATGAGCCGAAGCGGGGATGACATGCAGGCGCAGTGGCGCGAGTCGCTGCTGGAGGGCGACAACGCCCTGTGGCTGGAGTCGCTGTACGAACGCTATCTGCAGGATCCCAACCAGGTGCCGATGGCCTGGCGCAGCTGGTTCGACCAGTTGCCGCGGGTCGATGGGGTGGTGCGCGAGCAGCCGCACGGCCCGGTGCGCGAGGCATTCCGCGATCTGATACGCAAGGCGCGTTGCGCGCCGCCGGCGACCGCAGCCGAGGCGGCCGACTTCGAGCACGAGCGCCGCCAGATCCGGGTGTTGCAGCTCATCAATGCCTATCGCTTCCAGGGCCACCGCGTGGCCGACATCAGTCCGCTCGGCCGCGAACCCGAGGAGGTGCCGGAGCTGACGCTGGAGTACCACGAACTCTCGGAGCGGGACCTCGATACCTTCTTCAACACCGGCTCGCTGGCCGGCCCCGATGTCGCCACCCTGGGCGACATTCTCGCCCTGCTGCGGCGTACCTATACCCATCACATCGGCTGGGAGTACATGCACATCCTCGGCACCGAGGAGAAGCGCTGGCTGCAGTTCCGCATCGAGAGCGTCGCCGCCTCGCCCGACTATTCGCCGCGCTTCAAGCGCTTCATCATCGAGCGCCTGACCCAGGCCGAGGGGCTGGAACACTACCTGCACACCCACTATGTGGGGCAGAAGCGCTTTTCGCTGGAGGGGGGCGAGAGCCTGATTCCGCTGCTCGACGAGCTGATCCAGCGCGCCGGCCGCCAGGGGGTGCGCGAGATCGTCATCGGCATGGCCCATCGTGGCCGGCTCAATGTGCTGGTCAATGTCATGGGCAAGTCGCCGGCCGAGCTGTTCGCAGAGTTTGAGGGGCGCAACAACGCCGAGGGCCGCAGCGGCGATGTGAAGTACCATCAGGGTTTTTCCTCCGACATCGATACCCGCGGCGGCCCGGTGCATGTCGCCCTGGCCTTCAATCCCTCGCATCTGGAGATCGTCGGACCGGTGGTGGAGGGCTCGGTGCGCGCGCGTCAGGACCGGCGCGGCGACGCCGAGGGGCGCGAGGTGCTGCCGGTGGTGCTGCACGGCGATGCCGCACTGGCTGGCCAGGGCGTGGTGCAGGAGACGCTCAACATGTCGCAGACGCGCGGCTTCTCCACCAAGGGCACCGTCCACATCGTGGTCAACAACCAGATCGGCTTTACCACCAGTTTCCGCGGCGATGCCCGCTCCACCTTCTACGCCACCGACATCGCCAAGATGATCAACGCCCCCATCTTCCATGTGAACGGCGACGATCCCGAGGCGGTGATGTTCGTCACCCAAGTGGCGCTCGACTACCGCATGGCGTTCCGCAAGGATGTGTTCATCGACCTGGTTTGCTACCGGCGCCATGGCCACAACGAGGCCGACGAGCCGGCTGTTACCCAGCCGCTCATGTATCGCAAGATCCGCGCCCTGCCCACCACCCGCGAGCGTTATGCGCAAAAGCTGGTCGAGGAGGGTGTGCTGGCGCCCGACGAGCCCGGCGAGCTGGTGCGCCGGGTGCGCGAACAGCTCGAGCGCGGCGAGCCGGTGGTACCGCACCTGCTCGACCGCCCGCCAGCGGACCTGCAGCGTGTGGACTGGAAGCGCTACCTCGGCCATGAATGGGACGAGCCGACGGACACCGCGGTGTCCGAATCCCGTCTGCGCGCCCTGGGGACGCGCCTGCTGACCCTGCCCGAGGGCTTTGCCGTGCATCCTCGCGTGCAGCGCATCCTCGACGACCGCCGCGCCATGCTCGAGGGCGAACGGCCGGTGGACTGGGGCTGGGCCGAGACCCTGGCCTACGCCACCCTGGTTGACGAGGGCTGGCGGGTGCGCCTGTGCGGCCAGGACAGCGGCCGCGGCACCTTCTTCCACCGCCATGCGGTGCTGCACGAGCAGAATACCGGCGAGGCGCTGGTGCCCCTGCGCACCCTCACCGACCCGCCGCGCTTCCTGGTCATCGACTCGCTGCTGTCCGAGGAAGGGGTGCTGGCCTTCGAATATGGCTACGCCACCACCGATCCCGACACCCTGGTCATCTGGGAGGCGCAGTTCGGTGACTTCGCCAACAACGCCCAGGTGGTGATCGACCAGTTCATCACCTCCGGCGAGCAGAAGTGGGGCCGGCTGTGCGGCCTGACCCTGTTCCTGCCGCACGGGCTCGAGGGGCAGGGGCCGGAACACTCCTCGGCGCGGCTGGAGCGCTGGCTGCAGCTCTGCGCCCAGCACAACATCCAGGTGTGCCAACCCACCACCGCGGCGCAGTGCTTCCACCTGCTGCGCCGGCAGATGATCCGCCCCTACCGCAAGCCGCTGGTGGTGATGACGCCCAAGAGCCTGCTGCGGCACCGGCTGGCCGCCAGTCCCCTGTCGGCGCTGAGCGGGGGCGGTTTCGAGCTGGTCATCGACGAGGTCGACGAACTGGATGCGCAGGCCGTCGAACGCATCCTGCTGTGCAGCGGAAAGGTGTACTACGATCTGCTGGCCGCGCGCCGCGAGGCCGGTCTGGAGCGGGTGGCCATCGTGCGCATCGAGCAGCTCTATCCCTTTCCCGAGCAGCGGCTGGGCGAGGTGCTGGCCCGCTATCCGGATCATGCCGAGGTGTTCTGGGTGCAGGAAGAGCCGCTCAACCAGGGGGCCTGGTACAACATCCAGCACCACATCCGCCGCCTGCTCGGCCGCGAGCGCTGGCTGCAGCATGTCACGCGTCCCGCAGCGGCGGCCCCCGCGACCGGCTATCATTCCGTGCACCAGCGCGAGCAAAGCCGACTGGTGGCCGAGGCCCTGGGGCTGGACCCCGACGGGGCCTCCTGAAGCACACAAGACACCGGCCGCCCTTGCGGGTGGCGCGCCACAACAACCAGAGCCAGAGGAAGTGCCAAAATGAGCATCGAGGTACGCATCCCGACCCTGCCCGAGTCGGTCAGCGACGCCACCATCGCCGCCTGGCACAAGCAGCCGGGC
>JALWNJ010000191.1 GCA_026995955.1 Gammaproteobacteria bacterium | reverse complement strand
GGGTAAGGACAATCCCGACCCACACGGCACGGGCGTCGCCGATGCGGCTCAGGAAGCCGGTGAGGTAGATGCCCAGCAGGCCGCCGCCGAGCAGGGCGGTGAGGATGGTGGCGAGATGCTGCAGGGTGCGTGTCTCGGCATACAGCAGCAGCGCGGCGCCGGCCATCATCAGCAGGGTGCTGGCGGCGGTGACCCGCCGTGCCATGCGCAGGTAGTGGGCCTCGTCGCGCCCGCGCGCCAGGTGGCGGCGGTAGAGGTCGTGCACGGTCACCGCGGCGATGGCGTTGAGGCTCGAGTCGAGCGAGGACATGGCTGCTGCCAGCGCGGCGGCGATCACCAGCCCCGCGACGCCCGGCGGCAGTTCGTTGACGATGAAGAACGGGAAGATGCGCTCGGCCTGCTCGGCTCCGGCCAGGATGGCCTGCGGCAGCTC
Organism: Gammaproteobacteria bacterium; assembly: GCA_026995955.1. Taxonomy (GTDB): domain Bacteria; phylum Pseudomonadota; class Gammaproteobacteria; order J044; family J044; genus J044. The sequence continues at coordinate 4,007 of JALWNJ010000191.1, read as the reverse complement.
CGCCGGCGCATGCTGGTAGAACACCCACAGCGCGCTGCCGAGGAACATGTAGAAGGCCCAGATCGGCAGGCTGGCGGCGGCGCACAGGTACATGGCGCGGCGCGCGGCGGCATCCGACTCGGCGGCGCAGTAGCGCTGCACCGTGTTCTGGTTGGCGGAATACTCGGTGAGCCAGGCCACCAGGCCGATGAGCAGCATCATGCTGCCGGTCTTGTGGTCCAGTGCCAGCGACCAGTCCACCGGCTGCAGCCGGCCGTCGGCGCCCAGCTCGGCAAAGGCCAGCTTGCCCGCCGCCAGGGCCTCGGAGAAGACCTGCCCCAGCCCGCCGGGCAGTTCGGCGACGATCACCCACAGGGCGGCCAGCCCGCCCAGCACCAGCACCACGGTCTGCACCACATCGGTCCAGATCACCGCGTCGATGCCGCCGGCCCAGGTGTAGGCGCCGACGAACAGCCCGGCCACCACGATGCTGGCCAGCGGCGGCAGTCCGGTGACCTGCTGTACCAGCAGCGCCAGCAGGTAGAGGATCATGCCGATGCGCACCAGCTGGGCGAGGACGAAGGCCAGCGCGGCATAGACCCGCACCGAGGGGCCGTAGCGCCGCTCCAGATACTCGTAGGCGGTGATGGTGCCGGCGCGGCGGAAATGGGGCAGGAACAGACGCGCCGCGATCACTACCGCGACTGGCAGCATCAGGTTGGGCAGGTAGCGCAGCCAGGCGGTGCGAAAGGCATCGGCCGGGTAGGCCAGGAAGGTGATGGAGCTGATCGAGGTGCCCACCAGCGACAGGCCGATGACCCAGGCGGCGATGCGCCGGCCGCCGACGAAGTATTCCTCGGTGTCGCGGATGCGCGGCGCGAACCACAGCGCGATGGCGGCCATGCCGAGGAGATACAAAAGGATCACGCTCAGGTCGAGGGCGTTCATGGCGGTGCGGATTCGGGTCGGGTCATGGGGGCCATAGCATAACCCAGGGCAATCGGGGTTTGCGTTGCGCCCGTGCTGGACTAAAGTACAATGCAGGCGTGCCCGGCAGGCCGTCGGTGCATCCGGTGTCTTGTCGTCGCGCCAAACAATGACAACTAATAGATGGACAGGGAATCCCCTTATGCGTGCTGTAATCCATCGGCTGTGTGCCCAGTTACTGTTTTTGCTTGTCTTCGCGCCCCCCCTGTCAGCTGCTCAGGCGGATGATATTGGGGCCGCCCGCCAGTTGCTCGAGCAAGGCGAGGCGCAATCGGCCTACGAACGGTTGTTGCCCTTGCTGGAGCAACATGCGGGTGATGCGGATTATGACCACCTGCTGGCGGAAGCTGCGTTGGAGAGCGGCCATGCCATGGATGCCCTGTTTGCACTGGAGCGCCTGCTTGCCCGAGCGCCGGAAGATGCCCGATCCCGCATTCAGATGGGGCGCGCCCTGCTCGCCCTGGGCGAAATTGAAGCGGCGAGAGAGCAGTTTTCCCGGGTGCTCGGCCAGAGTGGGGTGTCCGAATCGCTGTTGGCCCGAGCCCGCAATTACATCGATCTCATCGACCGTCCCGGAGCGGATGCCAGCCGATCCCGCTTTACCGGGCGGATTTCGATCGATGGCGGCTGGGACAGCAATGTCAATGCGGCAACGGTCGAACGGGACATCAGCGTGCCGGCTTTCTTTGGAATCTCTGTGATCCTCCCGGACAGCGGGGTCCGCCAGTCCGACAGTTTTGTGCGGATCGGTGGGCGGGGCACGGCCAATGTTCCGGTTGCCCCGCATGTGCGCCTGATCGCCGATGTGCGCATGGCGCAGCGCATCAACCGCACCAAGCGGGCCTTCGATCAGGGGGACTTCAATGCCGATGTCGGAGTCAGCTGGTTGCTGCGCAAGCACACGCTCACGGCCGCAGTGCAATACCATGCGTTCACCCTCGACCGGAAGCGCTATCGCAACGCGGCCGGGGGCACGCTGCAATGGAACTGGGCCGTGACGCCGGATCGTAACCTGAACGCCTTTGCGCAGCATGTCGGGCTCGACTATCCTGATCAGGCCGTGCGCAAGGCTACCCGCACGCTGGTGGGCTTGGGCTGGTCCGAGACAACCTCCGGCGGGATCGAACAGATCTACCTGAGGCTGTACGGAGGACGCGAGAGGAACCGCGAGGGGCTGGACTATCTCTCCAATGACCTGATTGGCGTCGGTTTCGGGGGCGGTGCGCTCCTGGGCCCCGAATGGCGGAGCCAGGTGGATGTGGCGCTGGAACAACGCCGATACCGCGATGAGGAGCCGCTGTTTCTTACCCGACGCGAGGACATCTGGTTGCGTGTCCGGGCAGGCGTGGACTACATAGGGATCAGGAACTGGCATGTGAACCCGTTCATCGCCTGGGACGACAACCAGTCGACGATCGATCTCAACCGATACGAGCGCTGGCGGGTGGGCGTTTCCCTGCGCCGCGACTTCAGGTAGGAGGGCCGAGTGATGAGGACGAAATGTGCAATGATTCTGCTGCTGCTCGGTCTGCCGGGTTTGGCGTTGGCCAATGCAGGCCGTGTGACCTTTGCCTTTGGCGATGTCATGATCGAGCGTGGCGAGCAGCAGCTCAAGGCCCGGCGCGGGGTGATCCTCGAAGCGGGTGATACCGTGCGTACCGGCAGTGGCCGAGCTCAGCTGCGTTTTCGCGACGGGGGGTACATGTCACTGCAGCCGGATACGGTGTTCCGCATCGACGAATACCGTTTCGATGGCGAGGCCGATGGCAATGAGCGCAGCTTTTTCAGCCTGCTCAAGGGCGGCCTGCGCGCGATCACAGGGCTCATTGGGCACCTCAATCGCGACGGTTTCCGTCTGCGCACCCCCACCGTCACCATCGGCATCCGTGGCACGGAGTTTGGCGTGCAGATCGATGCCTCTGCGCAGACCCGGGCGTGGGTGGGTGATGGCGAGATCATGCTGAAGAACGATCGCGGCTCGCTGGTGCTCGGTTCCTGGCAATCGGCACAAGCCGGCAAGGGCGCGCCCAAGCCGGGTCCCCAGCGACCGCTGTTGCCGTTGCAGCCGCTGTCGGTGTATGTGCCGGAGTACAGTATTACGGACGACCGGGACGACACCGGGATACAGGAGGTGATACTCGATTCGACTCCCGAGACAGGTGGAGGACAGGGAGGAGAACCGTTCATCCCCGCCCCATAGCATGGTTAAGAAATGGTCGGTGTGGAGGGATTCGAACCCCCGACCCCTTCCTCCCGAAGGAAGTGCGCTACCAGACTGCGCTACACACCGACTTGATCAGAATCCGCGCTCGGCCGAGAAGCGGGCCAGACGCGCGAGGGCGTCTTTATACGGCGAATCGGGCAGAATGGCAAGTGCCTCGATGGCCAGATCGGCCTCCCGGCGCGCCGTCTCGCGGGTGAAGTCCAGCGCATCGGTGGCCTCGATGGCCGCCAGCACCGCCTCCAGCAGTTCGCTGCCGCCCTCCTCGATGGCGCGACGCACCAGCGCCCGCTGTGCCTCGTCGCCGTGCTCCATGGCATGGATCAGGGGCAGCGTCGGCTTGCCCTCGGCCAGGTCGTCGCCCAGGTTCTTGCCCATCTCCTCGCTGCTGGCGGTGTAGTCCAGCACATCGTCCACCAGCTGAAAGGCGGTGCCCAGGTACATGCCGTAGCGGGCCAGGCTCTCCTCCACCTCGGCCGACTGGCCGGCCAGCACCGCCCCCACCCGCGCCGCCGCCTCGAACAGCTTGGCGGTCTTGGCGTGGATGACCTCCATGTAGCGTTCCACCGTGGTGTCCGGGTCGTGCTGGTTCAGCAGCTGCAGCACCTCGCCCTCGGCAATCACATTGGTGGTGTCGGCCAGGATCTCCATGATGCGCATGGAGCCGGCCTCCACCATCATCTGGAAGGCGCGGGAATAGAGGAAGTCGCCCACCAGCACGCTGGCCTCGTTGCCGAACAGGGCGTTCGCCGTCTGCTGCCCGCGGCGCAGTTCGGAGGCGTCCACCACATCGTCGTGCAGCAGGGTGGCGGTATGGATG
>JALWNJ010000190.1 GCA_026995955.1 Gammaproteobacteria bacterium | reverse complement strand
TCGGGATACTTGGCCTTGAAGTCACCGAGCAGGGCCGGGAGCATGTATTCGGCAATGGTGGTGCTGGCCCCCAGGGTAATCGCACCGCTGATCTCGCCGGTCATCTCGCGCACCGCATTCTCCATTTCGGCATATTGCTCGAAGATGCGCTCGGCGTACTCGAACACGATGTGGCCGGCCTCGGTGAGATCGATGCGGTTGTGCGTGCGGTCGAACAGGCGGGTGTTGAAGTGATCCTCCAGCTGACGGATCTGGAAGGTGACCGCCGGCTGGGTCATGTGCAGGGCCTCGGCCGCCTTGGTGAAGCTGAGCAGCCGTGCCACCGTGTAGAAGACCTGCAAGCGGCGATCCGCCATCGGTCGATTCCTCCTCCCGTGGATCCGGGCCGACGGCCCGAATGCCGCAGCGGGATCGTCGGCCATGCATGACCGTCAAGTGTAGCCGCTGCCAGGGCCGGCGGCAAAGCGGGCTCAGGGCTGGCGCAGGATGGCAATCAGCCGTTCGACATGCGGCTCCAGCTCGCGCATGTCGGCGTCGCTGATCGGCGACAGTCCACCCAGGTGCGATTCGCGGAAGAAGTGCTGGCCCAGCGGTGTCTGGTCGAACTGCAGGAGCGCCTCGCGGATGCGGGCGCGCAGGGCCGGATCCAGTCGTCCGCTGGCCATGAACATGAGATGCGGCACGGCCTCGGTGCGGGCCAGCACCCGCAGCCGGCTCTGCAGATGACGCGGCATCTCGTCCAGTGTGCCGGCCACGGTGACGGCGCCATCGGCCTGGCCGCGGCTCAGCAGCAGCAGCGGCTGGCGCACCGCCCGCGTATGCCGCAACTGTACATCCCTTCCCGGCCGCAGGCCATGCGCCCGCAACAGGGCCTCGCCGAGCAGACTGATGATGGCGAGGCGGTCCGGCAGGGCCACCACCCGCCCGCGCAGGTCTTCCACCCGATCGATGCCGCCGGCACTGCGCACCACCAGCTCGCCGCGCAGCCGCGGCTGGGCCTTGCCGATGCGCCGGAAGCCCGACACCGTCTCCGCCAGGGCGGCGAAATGTGGCGCCGTGACCACGATGTCGTAGTCGCCGCGCTCGGTGCGCTGCAGGAAACTGCGATACCCGGGGGCCGTGGCCAGGCTTACCGGATGTCCGGTCTGCTGCTCCAGGTAGCGCTTGACCGGCAGATAGATGCGATACAGCTTGTGGGCATTGAGATAGGGCAGGATCCCGAGCACCAGCGTCTGCTCCGCCGCCGGCACGGCCACGGAGAGGCTCAGCAGCAGAAAGGCCAGCAGGCCCCGGAAACCGGGCAGGATGCGTCGCAACGGGCAAGCCCTCGATCCGTGATGGAACCTCAGTATACCCCCATGTCCAGGTACGACCGCATCACCTTGCGGATCGCCACCACGAAGGCCGCGGTGCGGTAATCGGTGTCCAGTTCGCGGCTGGCCTCGAGGATCTCCTGGAACCCCTGGCGCATGGAATCGTCGAGGCCGGAATTGACCAGGTCCAGTTCGGTGGCACCGTACACCAGGTCCCCGCGCAGGTGGTCGGGAAACGGTGCCTCGGTCATGCGCTCGATGGCCTCGACGATGTGTCGGCCGCGCAGCTCGTCGAAGCGCCGCTCCATGCGCCCGAAGCGGATGTGCGACAGATTGCGGATCCACTCGAAGTAGGACACGATCACGCCACCCGCATTGACGAAGGCGTCGGGCAGCATGGTGACGCCACGCCGGCGCAGGATGGCGTCGGCCTCGGCGGTGACCGGGCCATTGGCCGCCTCGGCGATCAGCGGGGCGCGGATGCGCTCGGCGTTGTCGGCATGGATCACCGCCTCCAGCGCCGCCGGAATCAGGATGTCGCATTCCATCTCCAGCACCGCTGGGCCATCCGGCTCGAATCGTGCCCCCGGGAAACCCTTGACCCCGCCGCGCTCGGTCAGGTGTTGACGCAGAGCCGGGATGTCTAGGCCGGATTCGTCGATCACCGCGCCATCGCGCTCGATGACCGCCACCACCCGCACCCCGTCCTCGGCGCTCAAGAGACGCGCTGCATGGTAGCCGACATTGCCCAGCCCCTGCACCACCACCCGCTTGCCTTCCAGCCCACCCTCGAGGCCGGCGCGGCGCACCTCGTCCGGGTGGCGGAAGAACTCGCGCAGCGCATACTGCACCCCTCTGCCGGTGGCCTCCACCCGCCCCTGGATGCCGCCGTGGTTGACCGGCTTGCCGGTGACACAGGCCGTGTAGTTGATGTCCTCGGGATAGAGGTGCTTGTAGGTATCGAGGATCCACGCCATCTCGCGCTGTCCGGTTCCCATGTCCGGCGCCGGCACATTGGTGGCCGGGCTGAGAAAGCCCTTGCGGATCAGTTCGCGGGCGAAGCGGCGGGTGATGACCTCCAGCTCCTCGCGCGAATACTTCGAAGGGTCGATGTAGAGTCCGCCCTTGGAACCACCGAAGGGCACATTGACGATGGCGCACTTGTAGGTCATCAGGGCCGCCAGCGCCTCCACCTCGTCCTGGTCCACGGTGGTGGCATAGCGGATGCCGCCCTTGGAAGGCAGGCGATGGATGCTGTGGGTGGCGCGCCAGCCGGTGAACACCTCGATTCGGCCGCGGATGCGTACCGGGAAGGTGACGGTGAGCACCGTGTTGCAGGCCTTGATGGCCCAGGCCATGCCCTCCTCCACCTTCAGCAGGGCCAGAGCGCGATCGACCATCCGATCGACACTGTCGCGAAAACTCGTGTTGTCCCGCATGGATCGTTTTCCTTGTTGTTGTCAGCGATACCGTAACGGGTGCGGCTGGCAGCCCTGCGGCAAGTCTGCTTTACTTGCCTGCGGGGTTGTCCCGCACCCCTGACGAGTTAAGCACAGATAACAAACCCATGCAGCCACCCGGGAAAGGAGCACACATGCAGAATCAGGCCCCAGGCATCGTCCTCATCGAAGACAACCCGGACGATGAACTGCTGGCCCGCCGTGCCCTGCGCCGGCTGGGCCTGGATTGCGAATACCGAAGCTTTGACAACGGGCCCGAGGCCCTGGCCTGGCTGCAGGCGGAAGGCGCCTGGGCCGAGGCCCCGCCACCCCTGCCCCGCCTGCTCCTCCTCGACCTCAAGCTGCCGGAGATGGACGGCCACGAGATCCTGCGCCGTCTGCGTCGGCATCCCCGCACCCGGCATGTGCCCGTGGTCATTCTCAGCACCTCGGGCGAACCGACCGACATCCGCGCCAGTTACGAGGAGGGTGCCAACAGCTATCTGCGCAAGGCCATCGACTTCGACGAATTCGCCCGCAACTTCAGCCTGCTCGGCCAGTACTGGATGGAACTCAACCAGACGGCATGAACGAGAACCTGACCCGCTCCGATTTCCGCCTGCTGATCGTCGAGGATTCCGAGGACGACGCGCTGCTGCTGCTGCGCGAGCTGAAAAAGGGAGGCTACCGACCGCGTTGGACGCGTGTGGACAGGCCAGACACCCTGAACGACGCCCTCGCACAACCCTGGGACCTTGCCATTACCGATCACAACCTGCCGGGCATGGATTCGCTCGAGGTGCTGCACCACATCCAGTCGAGCCAGGACATCCCCGTCATCGTCGTCTCCGGCAGCATCGGCGAGGAGGTGGCCGTCGAGACCATGCGCCGCGGGGCCAGCGACTACATCATGAAGGACAATCTGCGCCGACTGGTACCTGCCGTGGCGCGGGAACTGCGCGAGAGCGGGTTGCGCAGGGCACACCGCCTGGCACAGTCGGCCCTCGAGCACCTCAGCCATCACGACCCCCTGACGGGACTTTCCAACCGTTCGACCTTCGAACAGACGCTGGAGCGCGTACTCGACGAGGTACACGAATCCGGCAAGGCGTCATACTGCGCCTTCATCGACATCGACCACTTCCGTCTCATCAACGATACCTGCGGCCATCAGGCCGGCGACGAACTGCTGGGCCGGGTGGCGGAATTGCTCCGGCAGCATGCCGCAGACGGCGACCTGCTGGCACGCATCGGCGGCGACGAGTTTGCCTGGCTGATGTCCGATGCCGATGAAACACACGCGCTGCAACGCCTGCAGACCCTGCAGTCCGAAATGCGTTCCCAGCGCTTCGCCTGGAACGACCGCGCCCTGCACCTGGCTCTCACCATCGGCCTGGTGCCCCTGCGCGGCGAACAGGCCCTGGTATCCGAGGTCTTTACCGCTGCCGATCTGGCACTGCTGCATGCCAAGGAGCAGGGGCGCAACGGCATTGCCCTGTTCTCTGCCGAAGATCAGGCCATCCGCGCTCGGCGCCACGAAATGGACTGGGCCACCCGCATCGACGAGGCGCTCGACGAGGGCAGGTTCCTCATCTATCGCCAGTCCATCTGCCCGATCGGAAAGGAGGCAACGGGCCGTCATGTCGAAATCCTGCTGCGGCTTCGCGAACGCGATGGTTCGATCATCAGTCCCGGCACCTTCATTCCGGCTGCCG
>JALWNJ010000189.1:2241-4491 GCA_026995955.1 Gammaproteobacteria bacterium | reverse complement strand
GGCCAGGTGCGCATGCAGCAGGGCTTTTTCTCGGTGCAGCAGACCTGTCCCCACTGCCGCGGCCGGGGCCGCATCGTCACCAACCCCTGCCACAAGTGCCACGGTGAGGGCCGGGTGGAGCGGCGACGGACGCTGAAGGTGAAGATCCCGCCCGGGGTCGATACCGGCGACCGCATCCGGTTGTCCGGCGAGGGCGAGGCTGGCGCCAACGGCGGGCCGGCGGGCGATCTGTATGTCTTCATTCAGGTCAAGCCGCACGAGATCTTCACCCGCGAGGGGGCCAACCTGCTGTGCGAGGTCCCCATCAGCTTTCCCACCGCCGCGCTGGGCGGCGAGCTGGAGGTGCCCACCCTGGACGGCAAGGTGATGCTCAAGATTCCCGCCGGCACGCAGACCGGCAAGCTGTTCCGTCTGCGTGGCAAGGGCGTGCGTCCGGCGCGCGGTGGTCCCGAGGGCGATCTGATCTGTCGCGTGGTGGTGGAGACCCCGGTCAATCTCACGCGGCGGCAGAAGGAACTGCTCGAGGAGCTGGACGAGAGCATGCGCGCCGGTGGCAAGAAGCACAGCCCGCAGCAGCATGGCTGGCTCGATGGCGTCAAGCGGTTCTTCGACCGGTTTACTGCCTGAATCGGGCGTTGCAGGGAATGTTTTGGTGCTCTGTGGTGTCTGATTAGTCTGTGATGTTCAATTAGAATGTCCGGGCAGAGCGCCCGCCGTTCCAGTCTTACTTGGGAGTCAAGTGCATGAAAAACGCCCTGCAACCGCTGCTGGCCCTTCTGATCCTGCTGTTTGCCGCAACCCTCAATGCCCAAACGGAGGAGGATGACGGGCTGGGGGATGCCTCCGAGCTTCGTTTCCCCGGCGAGGCGGACCACAAGGTGGTCTATCAGCTCAACAAGGCCGACAACGAATATCAGGAACACATCCTGTTCTCAGCCGGTGCCATGCTGCGCAAGTATGGCGACAATGTGCACATCGTCATCGTCGCCATCGGGCCCGGCATCCACCTGCTGGGCAAGAAGCCGCTGCGGCCCGTCACCGAAATGGCGCGCCAGCGGGTCGAAAGCCTGGCCCAGTATGGCGTAGAATTCCACGCCTGCGGCAACACCATGAAGAGCCTCGGCTGGACCGAGGACGACCTGCTGCCCTTCGTCAAGCGGGTCGAGGTGGGTGCCGCCGACCTCATGGAGCTCCAGGAAGAGGGCTACGCCTACATCAGCTGGTAGCGGAGACCGGCGCACGCGACAAGGGGGGAGAGGCATGACGCGAATCGCTATCACGGGTGCGGGTGGCCGCATGGGCCGCACGCTGGTCGAGGCCGTGCACGAGGCCGAGGGTGCCGATCTGGTCGGTGCCACGGAGCTGCCGGGCAGCCCCTTCGTCGGTCGTGATGCCGGCGAGCTGGCCGGTGTGGGTCACCTGGGTGTGCCCGTGGTGGACGATCTCGGCACGGTCATCGATCGGGTCGATGTGGTCATCGACTTCACCCGGCCTGCGGGTACGCTCGATATGCTGCCCCTGTGCCGCGAGCACGGCACCCGCGTCGTGATCGGCACCACCGGCTTCTCCGACGAGCAGAAGCGGCGCATCGAGGAAGCCGCCGGGGACATCCCCATCGTCTTCGCGCCCAACATGAGCGTGGGCGTCAATCTCAGTCTCAAGCTGGTGGAGCTGGCTGCCCGCGTGCTGGGCGACGATGTCGATGTCGAGATCATCGAGGCCCATCACCGGCACAAGGTCGATGCTCCCTCGGGCACTGCCCTGCGCCTGGGTGAGGTCGTCGCCGAGGCGCTGGGGCGCGACCTGGCCACCGATGCCGTCTATGGCCGCGAGGGCATTACCGGCGAGCGCGAGCGCAAGACCATCGGTTTTGCCACCGTGCGGGCCGGAGACATCGTGGGCGAGCACACCGTCATGTTTGCCGGCATTGGCGAGCGCATCGAGATCACCCACAAGGCCTCCAGCCGCATGACCTTCGCCCGTGGCGCGGTGCGCGCCGCGCAGTGGCTGAACGATCGCAGCGCCGGTCTCTACGACATGCAGGACGTGCTCGGTCTCAAGGATCGGCTCTGCTGATCGCCTCTCCTTCCTCGCGCTCCTGACCCCTGCAGCCTCGGTCCAGGCTCGGGCTGGCGATCCAGCTCGCATGTTCGAACGGACGCTGCTGCATGTCCGCTACGGGTGTGCACGCCAGCGTCCGGGGCAGGTGGCGCTCGTCGGTGCCGGCCAATGCCTCGTACAGCCATGCGG
>JALWNJ010000189.1:0-2231 GCA_026995955.1 Gammaproteobacteria bacterium | reverse complement strand
CCTCTCAACTCTAGATGGTATTCCGTATCTGAAACGTAGATGTCCGTTCCCTGCAAGAACAATAATACTAGACTGGGGATTTTTTCTTAAAAATGTTGCTACCTGACGCGCCATACTTTCATCCCAGGTTGGGTGACGGCGGTAGCGGCGCAGCGTGTCTGCCAGCAGCTGCTGGCGCGCCGCCGCTACTCTCTTCCCGTCCCGGGGTACTGCCTTCACCCATGCGTCCAGCGCTGCAATCAGCCAGGCATGATCGGCCAGCGTGGCGGTGCCGAAGCGCCTTCCCTTTCCATCCAGGGCGTGGGCCAGGCCCCGGCGATCGTCGATGCGCGCCAGCAGCCAGTCGAGCAGGGCCGAGCCCTGCCGGTGGCAGAAGGGGGTTGCTTCCGCACAGGCGGCAAAGGCCGACAGCAGGAGGGCGTTCCAGCCGACCAGGCGCTTGTCGTCCCGCGGTAGCCTGCGCTGGGCGCGCGCGTGCTGGGCGAGCTTGCGGTAGATGGCCCGCAGCCGATTGGCGTCCGCTCGTTTCGGGTCGATGCGGGGCGGCAGGTTGCCGGCGTCGAACTCGGGCGTGCCGGTGTAGTCCCAATAGGCGCGCAGGGCCTTGCGCTCGTCCTGTGAGAGCATGGCCTCGATCTGTTCCCTGGTCCACAGGTAGAAGCCGCCCTCGTGTCCCTGGTCGTCCACCGCCGACAGGCTGGCCAGGTAGCCGCCCTGCGGGTGGCGCAGCCAGTCGTCCACGAAGCGCAGCGTGCGCAGGCCGGTTCCGGTCCAGTCCGGTCGCCCGTGGCGTTGACCCGCGCGCAGGTAGAGCCGTGCCAGCAGGGCGTTGTCGTAGAGCATCTTCTCGAAGTGCGGCGTGTGCCAGCCCGGATCGGTGCTGTAGCGGAAGAAGCCGCCGTGCAGGTGATCCTGGAGGTTGCGGTTCTGCATCGCATCCAGCGTGGTGGCAAGGAATTCGGGCTCCTCGCCCAGGATCAGCAGGGCTTCGAGCTGGGGCACGGAGGGAAACTTGAGGTCGTGACCGAATCCGCCGTCGAAGCGATCCTCCGTCTCCCGCACGGCCTTGAGAAAGGCCGCCCTGAGCGTGGCCCGGTCCAGCCCCGGCAGGGGCTGTTCGCCCGCTTTCAGATGGCGCAGCAGTTCGGCGTCGGCTTCGCGCGCCAGGGTCTCGATCTCCTTGCGATCCTTTTTCCACAGGTCCGCGAGCTGGCGCATCACCTCCAGAAAGCGATCCTTCGGCAGATAGGTAAAGCCATAAAAGGGATGTCCGTCGGGCGTGAGCACCACATTGAGCGGCCAGCCTGCCGCGCCCTGCGTGTACTCGACGAAGCGGATCAGGCGCGCATCGATCGCCGGGTCCAGCTCGCGGTCCACCTTGAAGGGCACGAAATGCGCATTGACGAAGCGCGCCACCTCGGGATCAGAATAGGTCTCGCGCTGCATGACATGACACCAGTGGCAGGCGAAGTAGCCGCTGGAGACGAACAGCGGCTTGCCCTCGCGCCGGGCACGCTGCATCGCCTCGCGGTCGCGGATGTCGTGCCAGTCCATGGGATCGTGGCCGTGCATGGCCAGATAGGGCGAGGCGCTGTGCAGCAGGGCATTGTCGGCGATCGCCGGCAGTGCCAGCAGGCTGGTCAGGCCCAGCCACAGGCCTATAATGAGCGTCTTCATGGCGTTTCTCCGGAGGTAACAGGGATTATGGCACGGCAAGGGAAGGGTGCATGACGGAAAGCTACTACTGGCACGACTACGAGACCTTCGGCGCCGATCCGCGCATCGACCGGCCGGCGCAGTTCGCCGGCATCCGTACCGATCTCGACTTCAATCCCATCGAGGAGCCCGAGATCCTCTACTGCCGACCCGCGCCCGACATGCTGCCGCACCCCGAGGCCTGCCTCATCACCGGCATCACGCCGCAGACGGCCGAGGAACGGGGAATCATCGAGGCCGAGTTCTTCGGCCGCATCGAACAGCACTTCACCCGTCCGGGCACTTGTATCGTTGGCTACAACAACATCCGCTTCGACGACGAGGTCACCCGCTTCGGATTCTTCCGCAACTTCATCGATCCCTATGCCTGGCACTGGCAGAACGGCAATTCGCGCTGGGACATCATCGATCTGGTGCGCCTCACCTATGCCCTGCGGCCCGAGGGCATCGAATGGCCCGAGCGGGCCGACGAGCCCGGCGTGCCCAGCTTCCGCCTCGAGGACCTGGCCGCGGCC
>JALWNJ010000188.1 GCA_026995955.1 Gammaproteobacteria bacterium | reverse complement strand
CGAGAAGCTGCTCACCGTGCTGGGCAAGAACATCAGCCTGCTGGACGCCTTCAAGGCCGCCAACGACGTGCTGCTGGGCGCGGTGCAGGGCATCGCCGAGCTCATCACCCGTCCCGGCCTGATCAACGTGGACTTCGCCGATGTGCGCACCGTGATGTCCGAGATGGGCATGGCGATGATGGGTTCCGGCAAGGCCACCGGCGAGAACCGCGCCCGCGAGGCAGCCGAGAAGGCCATCTTCAGCCCGCTGCTGGAGGACGTGAACATCAACGGCGCCAAGGGCATCCTGGTCAATGTCACCGCTGGCTACGACCTCTCCATCGGCGAGTTCGAGGAAGTGGGCAACACGGTGCGCGAGTTCGCCGCCGAGGATGCCACCGTGGTGGTGGGCACGGTCATCGATCCGGACCTGACCGACGAGCTGCGCGTGACCCTGGTGGCCACGGGGCTGGACAACGGCGTCGCCCGCCAGGAGCCGGTGCGGCTGGTGGAGCCGGAGCCGGTGGTGATCGAGGCGACCGGTACCGATCCGGACTACAGCAAGTACGATCGCCCCACGGTACAGCGTGCCCAGCAGCGCAAGCCGCGCGAGGACGAGATGGACCTGGACTACCTCGACATCCCGGCCTTCCTGCGCAAGCAGGCGGACTGAGGCGTTGATTGGTACCAAGGTACAGTCCGCGGCGGTATGTGAAGCCGTTCACAGGCTGCGAAATGGCAATTTCCGGGCATTTCGTGCCATAATGGGGCAATAAAACTGCCCGAAAGGGCAACTTGCCACCAGAATCAACGGTTTTGCGGAACCCGCCGGGCGGCTTCCGGTCCATTACCGGCAACGCTCAGGGCAAAAGGGGAACACCAGGTGATCAGACAGCGCACGCTCAAGAACTCCATCCGGGCGACCGGGGTCGGTCTGCATACCGGCGAGAAGATCTTCATCACCCTGCGTCCGGCAGCGCCGGACACCGGGGTCATCTTCCGCCGCGTCGATCTCGACGAGCCGGTGGAGATCAAGGCCACGCCGCTCAATGTAGGCGACACCAGCCTGTCCACCACCCTGGTCAAGGACGAGGTGCGCATCTCCACCGTCGAGCACCTGATGTCGGCCCTGGCGGGCCTCGGCATCGACAATGTCTATGTCGACATCAGCGCGCCCGAGGTGCCGATCATGGACGGCAGCGCCGGTCCCTTCGTGTTCCTGATCCAGTCGGCGGGCATCGTCGAGCAGGACGCGCTCAAGCGCTTCATCCGCATCAAGGAGACGGTCGAGGTGCGCGATGGCGACAAGTGGGCCCGTTTCGAGCCGTTCGACGGCTTCAAGGTGGGCTTCTCCATCGACTTCGACCATCCGGTCTTCAAGCCCGAGAACCAGTATGCCGAGCTGGACTTCTCCACCACCTCCTTCGTCAAGGAGGTGAGCCGGGCGCGTACCTTCGGGTTCGTGCGCGACGTGGAGCGCCTGCGCCAGAACAACCTGGCGCTGGGGGCCAGTCTCGACAACGCGGTGGCGCTGGACGAGTACCGGGTGCTGAACGAGGAGGGGCTGCGCTACGAGGACGAGTTCGTCAAGCACAAGATCCTCGATGCCATCGGCGACCTGTACCTGCTCGGCCACAGCCTGATCGGTGCCTTCACCGGCTACAAGTCGGGGCATGCGCTGAACAATGCCCTGCTGCGCAAGCTGATGGAGACCGAATCGGCCTGGGAAGAGGTGACCTACACCGAGGAGGAGGCCCTGCCCATCTCCTACGCCCAGTCCATCTTCGCCACCCTCTAGAATCCGGCCTGCGCCGGCGCGGGAGGCTGCTCTACTGCTGCTGCGCTCCCTTCCGCGCCAGGCGCTCGAGGATCTCGGCCAGGGCCCGGTCCGGCATGGACCGGGCCGCTTCGTTCAGGGCCCGGGCCGCGGCGCTGCTGAGCCGGCGCGGTGCCGGTACCGTCCGGGGGCGCGGCGCGCGCGGCGGGGCGATGCGCAGGCGCATGCGGCGCAGGGTCAGGCCGAGGTCGGCATTGACCTGCTTGATGATCTGCTGCTGCTGGTAGCGCAGCTGCGTCGCGGCGGCCCCGCCGTCGACGACCAGCACCAGCTCGTTGCCGTCGATGCCGGCTGCCTGGCAGTGAGGGCGCAGCGCGGGTGGCAGCAGGCTGTCGAGGCTGTGCTGCAGGCTGCGGATCTGCTGCATGCGCGCCCGCGCCTGCTTCGACAGCAGCCGTTCGAGGTGTCCGGCCAGTGGCGTGGGGGCGTTGGAGCGATGCATTCGGTCTTTGGTCCAGGTTGCGGAGCAGAAAGGGTTTTCCTATGATGAAACCAGGTCTGCCCACGGGATTCGCATGAACATCATCATCTTCAGCCGCAAGGGTACCGGCACGCGCAGCTTCCATGTGACGCGCTGGTATCATATCGCGATTCCCGCCCTGGTGCTGTTGCTGATGAGCGGCAGCCTGGTGGGTCTGGGCTATTATCTCGGCGCGCACCGTGATCCCAGTCCGCTGCTGGCCGACTGGCAGCAGGAACTGCTGCTGCAGAAGCAGCAGATCGAGCATGCGCGGCAGCAGGCGGAGGCCGATGTCGAGGCCCTGGCGCGGCGTATCGGCGAGCTTCAGGGGCACATCACCCGGCTCGACGCGCTGGGCAGCAAGCTGGTCAAGATGGCCGGGCTGGACGGCAAGGAATTCGACTTTTCACGCGAGCCGGCCGTCGGCGGGCCGGAGAACGACCAGCAGGGCGCGGGCTGGCAGCGCAGTGACCTGCTGGCTACCATCAACGAGCTGGCCGAGCAGGTGGCCCGTCGCGAGGAGCAGCTCCGTGTGCTCGACGGCGTTCTGCTCTCGCACCGGCTGCGCAAGGAGGTCAAGCCGGCCGGTCGGCCGATCACCCGCGGCTGGCTGTCGTCCTACTATGGCATGCGCACCGATCCCTTCACCGGCAAGCCCGAGTTCCACCGCGGTATCGACTTTGCCGGCAAGCAGGGCTCCGATGTGGTGGCGGTGGCCGGCGGGGTGGTGACCTGGGCCGGCAAGCGCTACGGCTATGGCAACATGGTGGAGATCAACCATGGCAACGGCCTGGTCACCCGCTATGGTCATGGCGAGAAGATCCTGGTGCAGGTCGGCGATACCGTGAAACAGGGGCAGGTCATCATGAAGATGGGCAGCACCGGCCGCTCCACTGGCCCGCACGTCCACTTCGAGGTGCTGCGCCACGGCCGTCACCTGAACCCCATCCGCTACATCCAGGCGCGCCGTTGAGGCGCTGCCGTCCGGATTCGGGGAACCTTTCCCCGCCTCGGCGCTCCATGAACTGAAGCCCGCTTTGGGGTATCATCCCCGCTTTGTCGGATCGAATTCGCCGGGCGTCCCGCACGCCCGGAATCCTCAGGAAACACGCCCAGATGCTCAACAGACTCGCCAGAAAGATCTTCGGCAGCCGCAACGAGCGGCTCATCAAGCGTTATCGCAAGGTAGTGGACCAGATCAATGCCCTGGAGGACGAGATCTCCGCCCTCTCGGACGAGGCCCTGCGCGCCAAGACCGACGAGTTCCGCAAGCGCCATGCCGAGGGTGAGTCGCTGGACGACCTGCTGCCCGAGGCCTTCGCCGTGGTGCGCGAGGCCGGCAAGCGGGTGCTGGAGATGCGGCACTTCGACGTGCAGCTGATTGGCGGCATGGTGCTGCACGAAGGCAAGATCGCCGAGATGCGCACCGGTGAGGGCAAGACCCTGGTGGCGACGCTGGCGGCCTATCTGAATGCCATTCCCGGCAAGGGCGTGCACGTGGTCACCGTCAACGACTATCTGGCGCGTCGTGATGCCGAGTGGATGAGCCAGCTCTACGGCTTCCTCGGCATGAGTACCGGCATCATCGTCTCCGGGCTCAGCGCCGAGGAGCGGCGGCAGGCCTATGCCGCCGACATCACCTATGGCACCAACAACGAGTTCGGTTTCGACTATCTGCGCGACAACATGGCCTTCTCCATGGCCGAACGGGTGCAGCGCGAGCTCAACTACGCCATCGTCGACGAGGTGGACTCCATCCTCATCGACGAGGCCCGCACCCCGCTCATCATTTCCGGGCCGACCAGCGACAACACCGACCTCTACCTCAAGTTCAACGAGCTGGTGCAGCACCTCGAGCCGCAGCAGGAGGAGAATGGGCCGGGCGATTTCACCATCGACGAGAAGAACAAGCAGGTGCTGCTCACCGAGGCCGGGCAGGACAGGGTCGAGCAGCTGATGCACGAGCGTGGCATCCTCAAGGAGGGCGAGAGCCTGTACGACGTGCAGAACATCGGTCTGCTGCACCATCTCAACGCCGCGCTGCGCGCCCACAACCTGTTCCAGAAGGATGTCGACTACATCGTCAAGGACGGCGAGGTAGTGATCGTGGACGAGTTCACCGGCCGTACCATGCCCGGTCGGCGCTGGTCCGACGGCCTGCACCAGGCCATCGAGGCCAAGGAAGGGGTGAAGATCCAGAACGAGAACCAGACCCTGGCCTCGATCACCTCC
>JALWNJ010000187.1 GCA_026995955.1 Gammaproteobacteria bacterium | reverse complement strand
TGGATACCCCTCTCCGTCAGGCCTTGGTCGTGGACAAGGCCACCATCGACCGCGCCCTGGCGGGGAACGAGCGACCGCCGGTGTACCCGCTGGGCTCGAGGAACTTCGACTACCTGCCCAAAGGGCCGGTCCCGGAGCAGGTCAAGCCCCTGCTGGAGAAGCACCGCAAGCAGTAGCCCCGGCGTCTGTCCTGGCCTGCTCCGGATCCGCGGCCGGCCAATTGGGTCGCAGGGGCAGGCGGGACGACAAGTGGTTGAACTGCCGGCCCATCCGGGCTAATATCCGCGCCTCGACGACAGGCGCGTAGCTCAGTTGGTTAGAGCACCACCTTGACATGGTGGGGGTCGTTGGTTCGAGTCCAATCGCGCCTACCAGATGCCCGGGCCGAAGATGCCTGTCTTCGGCCCGTTTTTCATGCGGCCTCTCGTATGGGTCGCCACTGGAGAGAGAGACATGCCCGTAATCACCCTTCCCGACGGCAGCAAGCGCGAATACGACCATCCGGTGACGGTGGCCCAGGTGGCGGCCGACATCGGCCCCGGCCTGGCCAGGGCGGCGGTGGCCGGCAAGGTGGACGGCAAGGAGGTGGACACCTCCCATGTCATCGATCACGATGCCGAGGTGGCCATCCTCACCCCGCGCGACGAGGAGGGCCTGGAGGTCATCCGCCATTCCACTGCCCACCTGCTGGCGCAGGCCGTGAAGGAGCTGTATCCCGAGGCGCAGGTGACCATCGGCCCGGTGATCGAAAACGGCTTCTACTACGACTTCGACTACAAGCGCCCCTTCACCGAGGAAGACCTGGAGAAGATCGAGGCGCGCATGAAGGAGCTGGCCAGGCAGGACATCCCCGTCGAGCGCACGGTGATGGATCGCGACGAGGCGGTGAAGTTCTTCCGCGACATGGGCGAGGAATACAAGGCCGAGATCATCTCCGAGATCCCGGAAGGGGAGGAGATCTCGCTCTACCGTCAGGGCGACTTCATCGATCTGTGCCGCGGCCCGCACGTGCCGTCCACCGGCAAGCTGGGGGCCTTCAAGCTGCAGAAGGTGGCCGGCGCCTACTGGAAGGGCGACTCCCGCAACAAGATGCTGACCCGCATCTACGGCACCGCCTGGGGCGACAGGAAGCAGCTCAAGCAGTACCTCAAGCGGCTGGAGGAGGCCGAGAAGCGCGATCACCGCCGCATCGGCAAGCAGATGGACCTGTTCCACACCCAGGAAGAGGCCCCGGGGATGGTGTTCTGGCACGATCGCGGCTGGATCATCTACCAGACCATCGAGCAGTACATCCGCCGCATCCTGCGCGAGCACGGCTATCAGGAGGTGCGCACCCCGCAGCTGGTGGACCGCTCGCTGTGGGAGAAGTCGGGGCACTGGGAAAAGTTCCACGACATGATGTTCACCACCGAGTCGGAGAACCGCGTGTATGCGGTCAAGCCGATGAACTGCCCCTGCCATGTGCAGATCTTCAACCAGGGCCTGAAGAGCTACCGCGACCTGCCGCTGCGCATGGCCGAGTTCGGCTCCTGCCACCGCAACGAGCCGTCCGGCACCCTGCACGGCCTGATGCGGGTGCGCAACTTCGTGCAGGACGATGCCCACATCTTCTGCACCGAGGACCAGATCCAGGACGAGGTGTCGGCCTTCATCGATCTGGTGTTCCGGGTGTACCGCGACTTCGGTTTTGACGATGTGGAGGTGGCGCTGTCCACCCGCCCGGAGCAGCGGGTGGGCGACGATGCCCTGTGGGACAAGGCCGAGAAGGCGCTGGAGGAGGCGCTGGACGCCAAGGGCATCGCATGGAAGCTGCAGCCGGGCGAGGGCGCCTTCTACGGCCCCAAGGTGGAGTTCGCCCTGCGCGACTGCCTGGACCGGGTGTGGCAGTGCGGCACCATCCAGGTGGACTTCTCCATGCCCGGCCGGCTGGGGGCCGAGTTCGTCGGCGAGGACGGCGAGCGCCACACGCCGGTGATGCTGCACCGTGCCATCCTCGGCTCGCTGGAGCGCTTCATCGGCATTCTCATCGAGCACTACGAGGGCAAGCTGCCGCTGTGGCTGGCCCCGGTGCAGGCGGTGGTGCTGACCATCACCGACCGCCAGGCCGAATACGCCCGCGAGGTGGAAAAAACCCTGCGCGATCAGGGTTTGCGGGTGCACGCGGACTTGAGAAACGAGAAGATCGGCTTTAAGATTCGCGAGCACACGCTGCAGCGCGTGCCCTACCTGCTGGTGGTGGGGGACCGCGAGGCAGAAACGAATACCGTGGCCGTGCGTACGCGATCCGGCGAGGATCTGGGCACGATGTCCGTGGAGGACATCGGCCGCAGGCTCGCCGAAGAGGTCGCCACACACGGCCATGCTGTTTTGGAGGGTTAGCCCATCAGTTCGAAGAAGAAGCATCGCCTCAACGACGAGATCACCGTGCCGCAGGTACGGCTCATCGACGCCGAAGGCGAGAACCGGGGCGTGGTCCCCATCGAAGAGGCCCTGGCGGCCGCCGAGGAGGCCGAGCTCGATCTGGTCGAGATCGTGCCCAACGCCGAACCGCCGGTGTGCCGCATCATGGACTACGGCAAGTTCCGGTTCGAGGAAAACAAGAAGGCACAGGCTGCCCGCAAGAAACAGAAGCAGATCCAGCTCAAGGAAGTGAAGTTCCGTCCGGGCACGGACGAGGGCGACTACAGGGTGAAGATGCGCAATCTTCGCAAGTTCCTCGAGCAGGGCAACAAGGGGAAGGTCACCATTCGCTTCCGCGGCCGCGAGATGGCCCATCGCGAACTGGGTGCCCAACTGCTCCAGCGCATCGAGTCCGAACTGGAGGACATCGCCACGGTGGAGCAGCGGCCAAAGATGGAAGGCCGGCAGATGGTCATGGTGCTGGCGCCGCACAAGAAGTAGCGCCACCCGTGTAGCAACCCGTCCGAGGCAGGGCCGCATTCTCCTGTCCGGACCTGAAGTGGAGACAAAGCAATGCCGAAGATCAAGACCGTACGCGGCGCCGCGAAGCGATTCCGGCGCAAGGCCTCCGGGTCGTTCAAGCGTGGCCAGTCACACCGCAGCCACATCCTGACCAAGAAGAGCACCAAGCGCAAGCGCCACCTGCGCGCGCCGATGCAGGTGCACAAGGCGGATCTGCGCCTTGTGGTCAAGATGCTGCCCTACAGCTGAGGAGGACTGAGCCATGCCACGAGTCAAGCGCGGAGTCACCGCACGAGCCCGTCACAAGAAGGTCATCAAGAAGGCGAAGGGCTATTACGGCCGTCGCAAGAATGTCTTCCGTGTCGCCAAGCAGGCCGTCACCAAGGCCGGCCAGTACGCCTATCGCGACCGTCGTCAGCGCAAGCGCCAGTTCCGCCGCCTGTGGATCGCGCGCATCAATGCCGCGGCGCGCATGTTCGATCTGTCCTACAGCCGTCTCATCGACGGCCTGAAGAAGGCCTCGATCGACATCGACCGCAAGGTGCTGGCCGATCTGGCCGTTCACGACATCGATGCCTTCGGCAAGATCGCCGAGAAGGCCAAGGCCGCTCTGGCGGAGTGATGTCCGGCGCGGGCGTGGCCCGCGCGTCTCTCCGAAGGGGAAGGCCGAGGCCTTCCCCTTTTTCGTCCGCTCACCGGAACCGGGGGAGTAAGGGGTGCAGGATCTGGAACAGTTGACCGCCGAGGCGCGGGACGCCATCGAAAAGGCGGATTCGCTGCAGGCGCTGGACGCCGTCCGCGTCGGCTATCTGGGCAAGAAGGGCAGCCTGACCGCCCTGCTCAAGGGGCTCGGCAAGCTGCCGCCCGAGCAGCGCCGCGAGGCCGGCCAGGCCATCAACGAGGCCAAGCGCGCGCTGGCGGCGCTCATCGAGGCCCGCCGCGGGCAGCTCGAGGCCGAGGCGGTGGCCGCGCGGCTGGCCGCCGAGACGGTGGACGTCACGCTGCCGGGCCGGCGCCAGAGCCTGGGTGCCCTGCATCCGGTGACGCGCACCATCGAGCGCATCACCGCGCTGTGGGCGGAGCTGGGCTTTGCCGTGGCCGAGGGGCCCGAGATCGAGGACGACTACCACAACTTCGAGGCCCTCAACATCCCCGCCCACCACCCGGCCCGGGCCATGCACGACACCTTCTACTTCGATGCCCACCGCCTGCTGCGCACCCATACCTCGCCGGTGCAGATCCGGGTGATGGAGCAGGAGCGGCCGCCGCTGCGCATCATCGCGCCGGGGCGGGTGTACCGCTGCGACTCCGATCTCACCCACAGTCCGATGTTCCATCAGGTGGAGGGGCTGGTGGTGGACGAGGCGGTCACCTTTGCCGACCTCAAGGGGGCGCTGGACCAGTTCCTGCAGGCCTTCTTCGAACAGGAGGATCTGGCCACCCGTTTCCGTCCCTCGTACTTCCCCTTCACCGAGCCGTCGGCCGAGGTGGACATCCAGTGCGTGATCTGCGGCGGCGAGGGCTGCCGCGTGTGCAGCCACACCGGCTGGCTGGAGGTGATGGGCTGCGGCATGGTGCACCCGGAGGTGTTC
>JALWNJ010000186.1 GCA_026995955.1 Gammaproteobacteria bacterium | reverse complement strand
CCGCCGCGAGCCCGCGTTTCATGGGTGGGCGTGGCCCTCGGCGAGGAAGCTGCCGCAGGCGTGGTGCTGCGGGTCGTGTTCGGCCTCGCTGGCATGCAGGCCGAGGCGCGCGAACAGCCGGCGGTCGCGGTCGGCCTCGGCGTTGTCGGTGGTGAGCAGGCGGTCGCCATGGAAGATGGAGTTGGCGCCGGCGAAGAAGCACAGCGCCTGCATCTCGTCGCTCATCTCGTGGCGCCCGGCCGACAGGCGCACATCGGAGGCCGGCATCAGGATGCGGGCCACGGCAATGGTGCGCACGAACTCGATGGGGTCGAGCTTCTCGACGCCGTGCAGCGGGGTGCCCTCGACCTGCACCAGCAGGTTGATGGGAACCGATTCGGGGTGGCGCGGCAGGTTAGCGAGCTGCTGCAGCAGCGAGGCGCGGTCGCGGGCCGATTCGCCCATGCCGAGGATGCCGCCGGCGCAGACATGGATGCCGGCCTCGCGCACCGCCTCCAGGGTACGCAGCCGGTCTTCGTACTCGCGGGTGGTGATGACATTGCCGTAGAACTCGGGCGAGGTGTCGAGGTTGTGGTTGTAGTAGTCGAGTCCGGCCTCGCGCAGGCGTCGTGCCTGCTCGGGCGTAAGCATGCCGAGGGTGACGCAGGCCTCGAGCCCCAGCGCCTTGACCTCGCGGATCATTTCGATGACGCGGTCGAGGTTGCGGTCGGTGGGGTTGCGCCAGGCGGCACCCATGCAGAAGCGGGAGGCGCCGGCCTCGCGCGCGGCCCGGGCGGCAGCCACCACCTCGTCCAGCGGCAGCAGGCGCTCGCGCTCCAGGCCGGTGTCGTGGCGCGCGCTCTGGGAACAGTAGGCGCAGTCCTCGGGGCAGGCGCCGGTCTTGATGGACAGCAGGGTGCTGACCTGCACCGCGTTCGGATCGTGGTGCTCGCGGTGAACCTGATGGGCGCGGAACAGCAGGTCGTTGAAGGGCAGGGCGAACAATCCCTGGATCTCTTCCAGGGTCCAGTCGTGACGGAGCTCAGCCATGCTGGGGCTCCTGCGGTTCCGGGGGCAGGATGGTGTCCTCCCAGGTGTCGCGGTTGATGCGCCGCAGATCCAGGATCGACCAGGGCAGGATGATGGCCACCGACAGCGCCCAGAAGGCGAGGTAATAGCGGATGTCCACCGGGAAGAAGGTGCCGACCGCGACCAGGAAGCCGGTGAGCGCGTAGAAGCGGTAGGCGGCCTGCTGGGTGTAGTAGCCGACCTTGGGGTTCGGGTGATGGCGGTTGAGGGCGTAGAACAGCATGGAGGCGCCGAACCACAGGGCCACGAAGGGAATGGGAATCAGCACGGCGATGATGTTGCCGTAGTTGAAGAACTTGGCGGCATTGCGCGCGCTGCGCGCGGAGATGACGCGGGGAGCGGTGTTTTCCGTCATGGGAATCAGGGCCAAATGAGCGTGAAGCGACATTCTAATGGAAGCCGGGCGCGCTTGCAGGCCTGGCTGCGCGGGTGGTGGGCGCATTGCCGTCTGTGTGGCCAGCCCGGCACGGAGCTGTGCGCGGATTGTCTCGACCAGTTGCCGGTGCTGGCGATGGCCTGTCCGGGCTGTGCCCGGCCGCTGCCCGTGGCCGGTCCGCGCTGCGGGCACTGTCAGCGGCGGGCGCCGGCGTTCGGGCGGGCCTGGGCGGCGTGGCGCTATGCGCCGCCGCTGGATGCGCTGTTGCCGCGGATCAAGTACCACGGCGATCTGACGCTGGCGCGCTGGCTGGGGGGATTGATGGCCGAACGCCTGCCGGCCGAGGACCGGGCCTGGGCGGAGGGCATCCTGCCGGTGCCCCTGCACCGCTGGCGGCTGGCGCGGCGCGGTTTCAATCAGGCGGTGGAGCTGGCTCGGCCCTGTGCCCGAGCCAGCGGCCTGCCGCTGCTGCTGAACGGGGTGCGCCGGCGCCGCGACACGCCCGCCCAGGTGGGGCAGTCGCTGGCTGCGCGCCGCCGCAACCTGCGCGGCTGTTTCGAGGTGACGGCGGCCCTGCCGCGCCGTGTGCTGCTGTTCGACGATGTGATGACCACCGGCGCGACGGTCGAGGAACTGGCCCGTACCCTGTGCCGGGCCGGGGTCGAGACCCGGGTGTGGGCGGTGGCACGGGCCTGAGGCCGGCTCAGTCCGGGTCCGGGATGGGGTCGAAGGTAGCGCGACCGAACAGGTAGCCCTGGCCCCAGTCGATGCCCAGCTCGGTGAGCAGGTCGGCGGTGGCCTCGTCCTCGATGTGCTCGGCGATGGTGATGAGGTCCAGATCGGTGGCGATGTCCTGGATGGCACGGATGATGCGCTGCACCTTGGGCTCGTGGCGGCAGCGCTGGATCAGCGAGCCCTCGATCTTGAGGTAGGACACCGGCAGGTCGGCCAGATACTGGAACGAGGAGTAGCCGGAACCGAAGTCGTCGATGGCGATCTCCAGGCCGAAGTCGATCAGCGGGCGCAGGATCTCGGTGGCGGCCTCGACATTGCCCAGGAACTCGCGCTCGGTGATCTCGATGACCACCGGGCGTTCGTCCAGCGGCAGCACCTCGCAGTCGTTCCAGGCGCGCGAGGCCTGTTCGATGATCGCCCGTGTCAGTTCGGGGTGTCGCAGCAGGTCGGCCGACATGTTGACGAAGTACTTGCGGCGGACGCCGGCGCGCTGCTGGGTGACGCAGCGATCCAGCGTGTTGCTGATGATGTGGTGGTCGATGCGATGGGCGAGCTGCAGGTCGTTGGCGGCCTGGATGAAGGTCTCGGCATCGAGCAGGGTCTGGTCCTCGCCGGTGCGGATACGGGCCAGTGCTTCTTCGGCCATGATCTCGCGGGTGGCGAGGTCGACGATCGGCTGGTAGGCCGGCACCAGGCGGCCCTGTTCCAGGGCCCGGTTGAGCTGGGTGCCGATGGTGAAGATGCCGGAGCTGTCCTTGGTCGGGAAGACGATGCGGTTACGGCCGCCGCGCTTGGCCTCGAACAGGGTGTTGTCGGCCACCGTCAGGAGATCGGAGACGCTGTCGGCGTCCTCGGGGAAGCTGGCCACGCCGCCGCTGATGGTGATGTGCACCTCCTGTTCGCCGATGTCGATCGGCGTGGCCTCGATGCGTGCCCGCAGCCGCTCGGCGAAGCCGGTGGCGTGCAGGGCGTCGGTGTTCTCGAGCAGGAACAGGAACTCCTCGCCGCCCCAGCGGGCCACGGTGTCGGTCTCGCGCACCAGCTGGCGCGCGATGCGCGCGAAGGCCACCAGGATGCGGTCGCCGGCCTGATGGCCATAGTTGTCGTTGATGATCTTGAAGTGATCGAGATCGACCAGCACCAGCGTATAGGGTTCGCCGTAGCGCAGGCCGCGGGCGTGGATCCGTTCCAGTTCCTGCTGCATCTGATGACGGTTGATGAGGCCGGTGAGCTGGTCGTGGCTGGCCTCGTAGGCCAGGCGCCGTTCGATCTCCTTCTGTTGCGTAATGTCGAACAGGGTGCCGACGATGAGCGCCTCGCCCGCCGGCTGGTGGTGGTAGAGGTGCTTGTGCACCAGAAAGTGGCGCAACTCGCCGCCGGCGATCTCCATCGACACCTCGTACTGCACATGGCCGCCCTGCTTGAGCAGTCGGCGGTCGGCCTCCTCGTGCAGTTCGGCAAGGGGTGCGGGGTAGAGTTCGTGCGCGCTGCGGCCGATGACCTCCTCGCGCTGGCGGCGGAACAGCCGCGCATAGGCCTCGTTGCAGTCGAGGATGCTGCCCTCGGCGTCCTTGTAGTAGACCGGTGTTGGGATCGCGTCCAGCAGTTGCCCGGGATCGAGCGTGAAGGGCATGCGCGGCTCAGCCCCCGGTCATGGACATGAAGCGGATGACCTGTTCCGGTCGTTCGTTGAACTCGTGCTTGCGGGGCTTGAGGTCGATGGCCTCGCGCAGCGCCTGGCGCAGTTCCTCGTCGGAGCAGCCGCCACGCAGCAAGGGGCGCAGCGGGAAGCTGTGTTCCTGTCCCAGGCACATGTACAGGGTGCCGTCCACCGACAGCCGTACCCGGTTGCAGGTGTCGCAGAAGTGGCGCGACATCGGCGTGATGAAGCCGAGCCGCAGGTCGGTGCCCTCGATCTGTTCGTAGCGTGCCGGGCCGCCGCCGGGCATGTGTGCCGGGATCAGCCGGTAGTGCTCCGCCAGACGCTGGCGGATCTCGTCCAGCGGGATGTAGTGGTCGGCGGCCTCGCGTCCGGTGTCGCCCACCGGCATGGTTTCGATGAAGCGCAGGGTGAAGCCATGCTCGAGGCAGAAGGCCACCATGTCCTCCACCTCGTCGTCGTTGATGCCCTTCATTACCACCATGTTGATCTTCACCGGTGCCAGCCCGGCGTCGCGCGCGGCCATGAGACCGTCGAGCACCTTCTCCAGCTTGCCGCCGGTGATGTCACGAAAGCGCTCGGGGCGCAGCGTGTCGAGGCTGACATTGATGCGGCCCACGCCGGCCTGCTTCAGTTCCTCCGCGTGGCGTGCCAGACGGGTGGCGTTGGTGGACAGCGACAGGTCATCGAGCCG
>JALWNJ010000185.1 GCA_026995955.1 Gammaproteobacteria bacterium | reverse complement strand
CCGGCGCACCAGCACGAGGACGCGCTGCAGGGCGTCGATGAACGGTGCCAGTTCGGTGAGCTGGGAGCCGATGTGGCAGTCCACGCCGACCACCTCGATGTGCGGCAGGCGTGCCGCCAGCCGGTATACCTCCGGGGCCTGTTCGATGTCGATGCCGAACTTGTTTTCCTTCAGTCCGGTGGAGATGTAGGGGTGGGTGCGGGCATCGACATCGGGATTGACGCGGAGGGAGACCGGGGCGCGCAGGTCGAGCTCGCCGGCCACGGCGTCGATGCGTTCCAGTTCCGGCAGCGACTCCACATTGAAGCAGCGGATGCCGGCCTCGAGCGCGCGGCGGATCTCGTCGCGGCGCTTGCCGACGCCGGAGAACACCACCCGGTCGGCGCGCCCGCCGGCGGCCAGTACCCGCTCCAGCTCGCCCACCGAGACGATGTCGAAGCCCGAGCCCAGGCGCGCCAGCAGCTGCAGCACGGCGAGGTTGCTGTTGGCCTTGACGGCATAGCAGATCAGATGCGGATGGTCGCCCAGCGCGGTGTCGAAGGCCCGCCAGTGGCGCTCGATGGTGGCGCGGGAATAGACATAGGTCGGCGTGCCGTGGCGGCGCGCGATCTCGGTCAGGGGAACGGATTCGGCATGCAGGATGCCGTCACGGTACTGGAAGTGGTCCATCTCAGCGGTTCTCGTGGCTGGGCCGGTCGGGGCTGTCCGGCAGGTACAGCGGCCCCTTCTGGCCACAGCCGGCCAGCAGCAGGCAAAGCAGGCAGAGGGCGAGGATGCGCGACATGCCGGGTGCTCCGTCCAAAGCCGCGAAGTATACCGCAGCCCGTCGCCGGGCGCGCTTGACGCCCGGCGTGGCGCTGGCATAGTGGCGCCATGAACGAGGGGCGTGACAAGGCCTGGCGGCCGGGCATCCGCAGCAGCATCTTCCTGTGGGTGTTCGCCGCCACGGTGGTGCCGCTGACGCTGCTGGTGCTGGTGGTGACGGCCTGGAGCGAGCGCCAGCACCTGGCCCAGGTCGATCGTCAGATGCAGGCCGGACTGGACTACCTCACCTCGGAGCTGGAGCGCCGCCTGACCTTCGAGCGCGATGTCATCGAGGCGCTGGCGGTATCGCCCGCCCTGCAGCGCTTTGCCGCCGTGCTGGGCGAGGTGGAGGACGGCGACGAGGGGCGTCTGGACGAGCTGCGGCGCCGGCGTGAGGCGCTGGCCTCCTTTCTCGAGGAGTTTCAGGCGGTGTTCCTCGATGTCGGCACCATCCGCGTGCTCGACCGCGATGCCAACACGCTCATCAAGGTCCGCTTCGGCAGCCGCATGTCGGAGCGGGTCTCCGGCATCAAGCCCTACGAGTATGCCGAATCCGAGGCGGTGGACGACTTCTTCAGCGGCGAGATCCGCGACCTGCCGCCGGGCAAGGTGTCCTATGTGCTGCTGCCGCCCTCGCGCAACGACTACGGCTTTCGCGGCCAGGCGCCGATGCTGGATGCCATCGTGCCGCTGCAGGACGGTTTCGGCGAGGTGGTGGGCTATCTGATGGTCAACTCCAGCGGCGTGCAGATCGACCGCATCCTGGAACTCTCGCCGCGCTTCTACCATGCCCGCCTGCTGGTGGCGGAGATCAACCCGGACCTGCCGGAGCGCGACGGCATGCTGCTCTACGACGAGGGCAGCAGCCTCAATTTCAGTACTGCCCACGACGGCGGGCGCCGGCTGGCCGATGTGGCGCCGACGCTCTACGCCCGGGTGCTGGAAGAGGGCAACGGGGCGATGGACGATCCCGCCGACCAGTGGCGCTACTACTACAACGAGTTCCTGCCCTATCCCGACCAGCTCATTTCCTGGATCCTGGTGATGCAGGTGCCGGAGGGCGAGATCAGTGCACCGTTCCGCCGCATCCGTCTGGGCATCCTGCTGTTCGCCGCCGTGGCGCTGGTGCTGGGTCTGGCGCTGGCCAATCTGGGAGCGCGCCGGCTCGGCAACCCGGTGGTGGAGCTGACGCAGAACCTGCGCGCCTTCGCCGCCGGTCGACCGCTCAAGCCCATGCGCCCGGTGCGCATCCGCGAGCTGCGCGACCTGCAGCTCGCCTTCGAGGACATGGCGCGCACCACGCGCGAGGCCGAGCGCGAGCGCGACCAAGCCGAGCGCATGCTGCTGCAGTCGGCCAAGCTGGCCTCGCTGGGCGAGCTGGCCGCCGGCGTGGGCCACGAGCTGAACAACCCGCTCAACAACATCAAGGGCCTGCTCAGCCTGATGCGGCGCGAGCTGAAGGCGCACCCCGAGCTGCTGAAGGACCTCGGCGCCATCGAGGAGGAGACCGATCGCGCCTCGCGCATCGTGCGCGGCGTGCTCGACTTTGCCCGTCAGCGGCCGCCCCGGTACCAGTCCATCGACCTGCCGCAGCTGATCGACGAGAGCCTGGCCCTGGTGCAGCAGACCGCCAGCGATGCCGGCGTGCACCTGAGCACCCTGGTCGATCCCCGGCTCACCGTACAGGGCGACCCCACCCAGCTGCAGCAGGTGCTGATCAATGTGCTGATCAACGCCATCCATGCCAGCGAGCCCGGCGACGAGGTGGTGGTCGAGACCCACCGCCTGCCCGGCGGCGAGGTGCAGATCAGCGTCTGCGACGAGGGCACCGGCATCCCCGAGGAGGCGGTCGAGCGCATCTTCGATCCCTTCTTCACCACCAAGGAGGTGGGCAAGGGCAGCGGCCTCGGGCTGTCCATCAGCCTCGGCATCATCGAGCAGCACGGCGGCAGCATTCGCGTGCATAATAACGAATACGGCGGCGCCACCGTGGTCATCCGCCTGCCCATCGAACCACCCGAACACCGTGCATGAGCGACCAACCCGCCCGCATCCTGTTCATCGACGACGAGCCGCGTGCCGGTGAACTCTTTGCCCGCCTGATGGCCCCCACGCCGCACCAGGCCGAGGTCTTCACCGACGCCGCGTCGGCCCTGGCGAGCATCGACGCGCAGGGCTGCGACCTGGTGATCACCGATCTGGCCATGCCCGGCATGGGCGGCATGGAGCTGCTGCGCGCCATCCGCGAGCGCGACAGCGAGCTGCCGGTGATCATCGTCACCGGTTATTCCACGGTGGACAACGCCATCGAGGCGATGCGCCTCGGCGCCACCGACTTCGTCAAGAAACCCTACGACTTCGACGAGCTGCTGATCCAGATCGAGCGCAGTCTGGAGGCGACGCGGCTGCGGCGCGAGCTGCGCATCCTGCGCAGCCAGGTGCGCGACACCCAGCAGCGCTACGGCATGATCGGCCAGTCGGCGGCCATGCAGCAGGTCTACGCCACCATTGCCAAGGTGGCCGACATCCGCTGCAGCGTCATCATCGAGGGCGAGTCCGGCACCGGCAAGGAGCTGGTGGCGCGCGCCCTGCACGAGGCCAGCCCCTGGCACGAGCAGCCCTTCGTCGTCATCGACTGTGGTGCGCTTACCGACACCCTGCTCGAGTCGGAGCTGTTCGGCCACGAGAAGGGCGCCTTCACCGGCGCCGTCGAGGCGCGCGCCGGTCTGCTGGAGACGGCCTCCGGCGGCACCGTGTTCCTGGACGAGATCTGCAACATCTCCGATGCCATGCAGACCAAGCTGCTGCGGGTGGTACAGGAACAGCAGGTCACCCGCGTCGGCGGCGTGCGGCCCACGCCCATCGACGTGCGTTTCGTGGTGGCCACCAACCGCAACCTCGAGGCCATGGTGGCGGCCGGCGAGTTCCGTCACGACCTCTACCACCGGCTCAATGTGGTGCGCATCCAGCTGCCACCCCTGCGCGAGCGGCGCGAGGACATCCCGCTGCTGCTGGCGGCCGCCATCGAGGAGTACGCCGCCCGCTTCGGGCGCGAGGTGCGCGGTTTCGATGCGGCCTCGCTGGAGCGCCTGCTGGCCTACGACTGGCCGGGTAACGTGCGCGAGCTGCGCAACCTGGTGGAGCGGCACGTGGCCCTGGCCGATGGCCCCGAGCTGCGCCTCATGGACGAGCTGCTGGCGCCGGGCAGAGGGCATCCGGCCGGATCCGCAGCCGATAGCCCCGCCATCGACCACGATCTGCCCGATCTGCACACCCTCGAACGGCGCTACATCGAGAAGCTGCTGGCCCTCAACGAGGGCAACCGCGAGCGCACCGCGCGCATGCTCGGCATCAACAAGACCACCCTCTGGCGCAAGTTGCAGGCCTGGCGCAGCAGCTGAACGCATTGCATTCTGCATCCCTCAACCGTTGCAAAATGCATTTTGCAACGGTTGTTGCGTCGATCTGAAAAGATAAGTCGTTGATTGCAAATGGGCTCCCGATCTGGCACGCCTCCTGCAATGTATTTCGGTACAACACCGCAACACAAGACGAGAGTGGAGTAGTCCATGAACACCAAGCGCAGACTGTTTCTGAAGGGTTCCATGGCGGCCGGTGCAGCCGGCGTGGCCATGAGCGCGGGCCTGCTGACCCCTGGCATGGTGCTGGCGGCCTGGAACGAGGGTGCCTTCAAGGCCAAGAGCGTGGACGAGGCGCTGTCGGCCCTGATGGGCAG
>JALWNJ010000184.1 GCA_026995955.1 Gammaproteobacteria bacterium | reverse complement strand
CGCCAGTCGGTGGCCTGGCCCGGGTGTCCCATGTCACCGACGCCACCGACTGGCGTGTGGAGCTGCCCTTCGTGGTGCTCACTCCCGACTCGGAGCAGGAGATGGCGCGCCTGGTGGCAGCCTGCATCGAGCTGGGCCTGACCGTGATCCCGCGCGGCGGGGGCACCGGCTACACCGGCAGCGTGGTGCCGCTGACCGAATACAGCGCCGTCATCAACACCGAGAAGCTCGAGGGCCTGGGCCCGGTGGAGCAGCGCACCCTGCCCGGCCTCGACAACCCGGTGGCCACCATCCGCGCCGAGGCCGGGGTGGTCACGCGCCGTGTCTCCGAAGCGGCTGAGGCCGCCGGTTTCGTGTTCGCCGTCGATCCCACCTCGCAGGACGCCTGCACCATCGGCGGCAACATCGCCATGAACGCCGGCGGCAAGAAGGCGGTGCTGTGGGGCACCACCATCGACAACCTCGCCTCCTGGCGCATGGTGACGCCCGATGCCGACTGGCTGGAGGTGGAGCGCCTGGATCACAACCTGGGCAAGATCCACGAGCAGCAGACGGTGCGTTTCCGCATCACCCGCTACGAGGCCGACGGCCGCACCCCGCGCGGCGAGCCCGAGATCCTGGAGCTGCCCGGCAGTGCGTTCCGCAAGCAGGGCCTGGGCAAGGACGTGACCGACAAGTTCCTCGGCGGCCTGCCCGGGGTGCAGAAGGAGGGCTGCGACGGCCTCATCACCTCGGCGGTGTTCGTGCTGCACCGCATGCCGGCCCACATCCGCACCGTGTGCCTGGAGTTCCACGGCAAGGACCTGCACCGTGCGGTACCCGCCATCGTCGAGATCAAGGACTACCTCGACGGCCTGCCCGATGTGGTGCTGTCCGGCCTCGAGCACCTCGACGAGCGCTATGTGCGCGCGGTGCGCTACACGCCCAAGGGCGCGCGTGGCCAGTTGCCGAAGATGGTGCTCATCGCCGACATCGCCGGCGACGACGAGCAGGCGGTGGCCGCCGCCGCCTCCGAGGTGGTGCGCCTGGCCAGCCTGCGCGACGCCGACGGCTTCGTCGCCGTCAGCCCCGAGGCACGCGCCCAGTTCTGGCGCGACCGCGCCCGCACCGCCGCCATCGCCGCCCATACCAATGCCTTCAAGATCAACGAGGACGTGGTCATCCCGCTGGAGCGGCTGGCCGACTACTCGGAGGGCATCGAGCGCATCAACATCAACCAGTCGATGCGCAACAAGCTGAAGATGATCGACGCCATCCGCGCCTGCCTCGGCTCCGACCTCGAGGGCTGGCTGCGCGAGGCCGGGGTCAGCGTGCCGCCGGAGCGCTGCGCCCTGCTGGCCGACAAGCGCGAGGCCGCGCTCAGGCACATCGAATCGGTACGGGCCCGCTGGCTGGCCATCCTCAACCACCAGGACGACGACGCCCGCGCGCACCCCGAGCTGCTCGACGACACCGCCCGCGCGGCGCTCGCGGACTACCCCGAGGACACGCCGCTCTATCGCCTGCTGCTCACCCGCGACCTGCGCATCTCCTTCCGCCGCGAGGTGGAGCGGCCGCTGAAGGACATCTTCAGCGGCGACGACTTCGCCCCGCTGCGCCGGCGCCTGGACGAGATCCATGCCGAGATCCGCGCCAGTCGCCTGTTCGTGGCCCTGCACATGCACGCCGGCGACGGCAACGTGCACACCAACATCCCGGTCAACTCGCACGACTACGAGATGCTGCACGAGGCCGAGCGCATCGTCGACGAGATCATGGCGCTGGCGCGCAGTCTCGGCGGCGTCATCTCCGGCGAGCACGGCATTGGCCTGACCAAGATCCAGTACCTGTCGCAGGAAGACCTGCAGCACTTCGTCGAGTACAAGCGGCGGGTCGATCCGGAGGGCCGCTTCAATCGCGGCAAGCTGATGCCCGGCTCCGGCCTCGACAACGCCTACACCCCCTCGCTGCGGCTGGTCGAGCAGGAGGCCCTCATCCTCGAGGCCAGCGAGCTGGGCGAGCTCAACGAGTCGATCAAGGACTGCCTGCGCTGCGGCAAGTGCAAGCCGGTGTGCACCACCCATGTGCCGCGCGCCAACCTGCTCTACTCGCCGCGCAACAAGATCCTCGCCAGCAATCTGATCACCGAGGCCATCCTGTACGAGGAACAGACCCGCCGCGGCATCTCGCTGCAGCACTTCGAGGCCATGAACGACGTGGCCGACCACTGCACCATCTGCCACCGCTGTCTCGCCCCCTGCCCGGTGAACATCGACTTCGGCGAGGTCACCGCGCAGATGCGCCACCTGCTGAAGGAGAAGGGCCAGCGCCACAGCAGCCTGGTCACGCGCGCCTCGATGGCCTTCCTCAATGTGCGCGAGGCCGGCGCGGTGAAGCTGCTGCGGCGTACCCTCATCAACTGGAGCTATCCGCTGCAGCGGCTGGGCCACGCCCTGTTCCGCGGCCTCGGCCTGCTGCGCCAGCAGCGGCCCCGTGCCACCACCGGCCGCCCCCCGCTGGTGGAACAGGTGGTGCACTTCGTGCGCCATCCGCTGCCCGCCGGCGTGCCGGCGCGCACCATGCGCGCCGAACTGGGGCTGGAAGACGAGCGCTTCGTACCCATCCTGCGCGACCCCGAGCAGGAGGACGCCGAGGCGGTGTTCTACTTCCCGGGCTGCGGCTCCGAGCGGCTGTTCAGCCAGATCGGACTGGCCACCATGGCCATGCTGCGCCATGCCGGCGCCCAGGTAGTACTGCCGCCGGGCTACCTGTGCTGCGGCTATCCGCAGAACGCCGGCGGCGACAGCGAGCGCGGCACCCAGATCAGCACCGAGAACCGGGTGCTGTTCCACCGCATCGCCAACACCCTGAACTACCTCGACATCCGCACTGTCATCGTCTCCTGCGGCACCTGCATGGATCAGCTGCTGACCTACGAATTCCAGCGCATCTTCCCCGACTGCCGCCTGCTCGACATCCACGAATACCTGATGGAGAAGGGCATCGCCATCGACGGCGTCGAGGGCCGCCGCTACCTCTACCACGAGCCCTGCCACACGCCGATGAAACAGCACGACGCACTGGAGGTGGCCGGGCGCCTGCTGGGCAGCGAGGTCCGGCTCTCCGACCGCTGCTGCGGCGAGGCCGGCACCTTCGCCGTCAGCCGCCCCGACATCGCCACCCAGGTGCGCTTCCGCAAGCAGGAAGAGCTGATGAAGGGCATTGCCGAATACACCGGCCACGCCCAGCCGGTGCGCGACGGCTCGGTCAAGGTGCTCACCTCCTGCCCGGCCTGTCAGCAGGGCCTGTCGCGCTATCGCGAGGACACCGGCCTCGACACCGACTACATCGTGGTCGAGCTGGCGGGCCAGGTGCTGGGCGAGGGCTGGCAGCGCCGCTTCATCGAACAGTGCCGCCAGGGCGGTATCGAAAAGGTGCTCCTGTAATGGCCGAGATCAATCGTGATCGTCTGCAGTACCCGGTGCTGGAACGCGCTATCTACGGCATGCAGCCGCTGACGGAACTGGTCGAAGACAGCCGCTTCCTCGAGGGCTGGCGCATCGCCGACTATGTCGGCCGCCCCGAGCTGGGCGATGCCGACCCGCGCTGGAAGGCGCCGGTGCCCGTCACCTCCGAGGAACTGTTCGAGGACCAGGGCGGCTTCCTGTTCCGCTTTACCGGCCGCCCCGGCGAGGAGGGCTTCGAGGTGGCCGTGTTCGCCACCTTCGTGGTGGTGGAGCTGCGTCCGCGCGGACCGCGCACCGAATTCCTGGTGCTGGCGCCGATCCCGCCGCGCAGCGAGGACGAGGAACTGCCCTACGCCGCCTTCCTCGAGGGCCAGAACACCCGCGAGCTGAAGGACCGCCTGCGCGAGCCGGAACAGCAGCGCGCCTTCGCCGACGAGATCGAGCGCCTGGTGGCCCGCCTGCGCACCCCGCTGCGCGAGCCCCGCGGCGGCTTCCTCGGCCGTCTGTTCGGGCGCCGCTGACCCTCTACCCTGCCGCCACCGGGGAAAAGGCCGGCCCGCCGCCGGGCCGCGCTATAATGGAGCCAGCAACCGGAGACATCCCCATGAGCGAGAATCCCATACGCGAAGAGGCCGAGATCCTCGATCTGGTCCATCACCTGCTGGCCGCGGTCATCAAGGACACGGCGCCGCCCGAGGGCGAGCCCTGTGTCATCACGCCCCAGACGTCGGAGCAGATGCAGCTCTGCCTCGACTTCATCGCCAGCCGCAAGCAGCACCCGGAGGAGGACTGGAGCCTGGACCAGAAGCGCCAGGCCATGGTGCTGGTGCGCAAGGTGCTGTCGGCCATCGTGCGCGACACCACGCCGCCGCAGCCCGGTGTGCAGCACATCCTCGCCGACAGCACCATCGCCGGCATCCGCCAGGCCTTCGGCGCCATCTCCGAACGCGAGCGGCGTCTGGCCGAGGAGGCGGGTGTCACCAACCGCATGCGCCCGCGCTACAAGGACGAGCCCAGCACCAGCAAGGTGGTGCCCATCACCTCGCTGCTGAAGTCGCGCGGCAAGTCCTGACCCCATGACCTGATCCAGGGCAGGGCAGCCCGCGGCGCGCCGTGCGAC
>JALWNJ010000183.1:9458-17630 GCA_026995955.1 Gammaproteobacteria bacterium | reverse complement strand
TGAGATCACCGAGCCGAAGGCCACCGAGGTCAGCGCCGCACCGTGGTTGGCCTGCACCAGCGGGGCGTATTCCGGGTCCAGGTAGACGCCGGTGATGATGATCACCAGCGCGGTCATGGTGCAGATCACCACCGTGTCGATGAAGGGCTCCATCAGGGCCACGATGCCCTGGCGCACCGGATAGGGCGTCTTGGCGGCGGCATGGGCGATGGCCGCCGAGCCGATGCCGGCTTCGCTGGAGAAGGCGGCTCGCTTGAAGCCCATGATGACAACGCCCAGGAACCCGCCCAGCCCGGCCTCGAAGCTGAAGGCCTCGGCGAAGATCAGCCCGAACACCTCCGGGATGCGCGCGGCATTGGCCAGCAGGATGAACAGACAGGCGCCGAGATAGACGATGACCATGGTGGGCACGATGGCCTCGGCCACATGGGCGATGCGGCGGATGCCGCCGATGATGACGATGGCCACCAGGGTGGCCATGATCAGCCCGTAGATCCAGGGCTGGTCCATGAACAGCGGGAAGCTCTGCTTCACCGCACTCAGCGACTGGCTCACCTGGAAGGCATTACCGCCGCCCAGCGAGGCGCCGATGGTCATGACGCAGAACAGGATCGCCAGTACCCGGCCGAGCTGGCCCAGTCCCAGGTCGGCCAGGCCACGCGACAGGTATTCCATGGCCCCGCCCATGATGTGTCCGTCGGGTCGCACCTCGCGGTAGGTCTGCGCCAGGGTCGCCTCGGTGAACTTGGTGGTCATGCCGATGAGCCCGGCGACAATCATCCAGAAGGTGGCCCCGGGCCCGCCCACGCCCACGGCGATGGCCACGCCGGCAATGTTGCCCAGCCCCACCGTCGCCGACAGCGCCGTGGTCAGGGCCTGGAAGGGGGTCACCTCGCCCAAATCGCCCGGTTTGGTGTAGCGCCCGCGAATGATGTGCCAGGCATGGCGGAACATGCGCAGGTTGAT
The DNA here is from genome assembly GCA_026995955.1 of Gammaproteobacteria bacterium. Taxonomy (GTDB): domain Bacteria; phylum Pseudomonadota; class Gammaproteobacteria; order J044; family J044; genus J044. The sequence goes on along the minus strand of JALWNJ010000183.1, from coordinate 16,664 downwards.
GAAGCTCATGCGGAGGGTAAGGTACACCCCGGCCGCGATCAGCCAGGCGACGATGAAGGGGAACTGCGCATCGTCGACGAAGAACAGCACATCGAAGAACAGGATCTTCGCCAGGAAGGCATTGACCGAGCCGAACAGCTCGTTGAGCATCGTGGACTCGCCGTTGCCCGCCGCCAGCAGCGGCATCGGGAACAGCAGAAGCGGTGTCAGCAAGGCGGCCACGCGCCTGTCGGTGTGCCTCATGGTGTCTCTCCCCCTGGCGTTTTCCGGCATCTTACGCAGGGACGCCCAGCGGCTCAAGGACACGGGCACAAGAACAAGGCGCGGGCCTCATGACCACACGGTCATCATGAGCCCGCGCCCGTAGCCCTGGGGCAGTATCCGTTCAGGCAGCCGTCGCCTTGCGCTCCACCTCGTCGAGCAGGCTGACGATGCGCTTGGAGATCGGCTCCACCTGCTTGTAGAGTTCCTCGGCCTCGTCGTCCCGGCCCGCCTCCTTGAGGTTGAGGATCTCCTTGATGATCTTGTGCAGCTCGGCATGGGGCGGCTCGATGTCCTTGAATTCCGGAAGATCACCATACTGCTGCATGCCCTCGCCGTAGTACCACTTGCCGAGCACGCAGTGGCGATGGGAGACGGCCTGCTCCTTCGTCAACGCACTCCTGTCGCCGTCGAGATAGTTGCGCAACCGTCCCTTCCACGCCAGATGCGCCGCCTTAGCCTTCTCGAAGTCGAAATGGCTGCTGGTCTTGATGTGGAACACGCTAAGCTGTTCCTGCAACTGGCCGAGCACGGTGGCCAGATCGGCGCTGGCATGGGCGTTCTGGTCGGCATCCTCGGCCACTTCGGCCGTCATCTGGCTGATGGTGACGATGTTGCGGTTCATCTCCTCGGCCACCGCCTCCTGCTCGGTGGCGGCGGTGGCGATCTGGGCATTCATCTCGTTGATGTGATGCACCGCCTCGCGAATGGTCTGCAGCGAGGCATCGGCCTCGCCGGCCTGGGTGACGGCGATCTCGGCCTGCTCGCGGCCGCGTTCCATCACCGCCACGACATCTCCGATGCCGCCCTGCAGTTCGTCGATGACCTCCTTGATCTCCACCGTGGCGTCCTGGGTGCGCTTGGCCAGGCTGCGCACCTCGTCGGCCACCACGGCAAAGCCGCGGCCCTGCTCGCCGGCGCGCGCTGCCTCGATGGCCGCGTTCAGCGCCAGCAGGTTGGTCTGCTCGGCGATGCCACGAATGACCTCAAGAATGTTGCTGATGTTCTGGCTCTTGTCCGCCAGCTCCTGCACCGAATGGGCCGAGGTCTCGACTTCGCTGGCCAGGCGGTTGATGGCGTTGCGCACCGCATCCACCGTGGCCGAGCCGCTGTCCACCTCGTTCATGGCCTGGTGCGCGGCGCCGGCGGCCTGCTCGGTATTGCGCGCCACCTCGGCCACAGTGGCCGTCATCTCGTTCATCGCGGTGGCCACCTGCTCGGTCTCGGCCTGCTGCGTCTGCAGGTGCTGGGCCGTTTCCTGCGCCGTGCGGCGGAAGTCCTCGGCCAGCGCGGTGGCGCGGTTGCTGGAATTGAGAATGCGCTCAATGACGGTCTTGAGCCGCGCCTGCATCAGCTTCATGGCCAGGAACAGATGCCCCATCTCGTCACGCGTCTTGACCTTGATGTCCTGTTCCAGGTCGCCGCTGGCAATGCCCATGGCAATGTCGCGCAGGATCTTGAGCGGCCCGATGAGCACGCGCTGGATGCGCCAGGCCATGAGCCCCATGCCAAACAACAGCAGGCCGGCCAGAGCGAGTACCCGTCCACGGGTGGCGTCGATCTCGGCCATCACCTGCGCCACCAGTTCTTGGTCCGCCCCCTGGGCCGCCATCTGTCCGACCTGTTCGGTGAGCCGGGCGGCCTCCATCTGCACCAGGCCCATCAGACCCAGCAGCAACAGCAGCATGATGCCAAGCCCCAGCCACATGCGCGTGCCCAGACCCAGGCGATCGGGACGCAGCGGCTTGCGGATCTTCCGGTTGGGGTCCTGATTGAGCTTCTCGTACAAGCGTTCCGCCCTTTCGATCTGCTCGCGGCTGGGCTTGCTGCGCACCGACTGATAGCCGACGATCTGGCCCTTTTCGTACACCGGCGTGACGAAGGCCTCGACCCAGTAATGGTCCCCGTCCCTGGTCCGGTTCTTGACGATGCCCTGCCAGGACTGACCGGCCTTTATGGTCTGCCAAAGATCCTCGAAGGCCTGGGGCGGCATGTCGGGATGGCGCACGATGTTGTGTGCACTGCCCAGCAGCTCTTCCTCGGAAAAGCCGCTGATGCGCACGAAGGCCGGATTGACATAGGTGATGCGACCCTTGAGGTCGGTGGTGGAGATGAGGGTTTCGTCGTCGCGCATGGCGACTTCGCGACCGGTGACGGGATAGTTCTTCTTCATTTCGTTATTCCCAAGCTCGTTGTGACTGCGGTTTGGTCGCCTCCTTTCGATGGTTTTCCCCGCTAGCCACTCTAGCGATGCTGCCTGGCAAAGACAATGTACCAAAGACCACTCTGGCTATCGGCCGCTGTGCGATAATCTTGATCCGAATCCTTAACTTTGGAATCGTTCCATGGATCAGGCCATGCAAGCTGGCGTGGATCTGCGCGCACGCGCCAGGAAACTGCTCGCAGCCATAGACGAGGTCGTGCTGGGCAAGCAGCGTGCCGTGCGGCTGGCCGTCTGTACCCTGCTGGGGCGAGGCCACCTGCTGATCGAGGACGTGCCCGGCGTGGGCAAGACCACGCTCGCCCATGCCCTGGCCGCGGCCGCGGGGCTGGACTGGCAACGCATCCAGTTCACCAGCGACCTGTTGCCGGCCGACATCCTCGGCGTCAGCGTCTACGACCGCGAGCGCGGCGCGTTCCGTTTCCACCCCGGCCCGGTGTTCAGCCACCTGGTGCTGGCCGACGAGATCAACCGCGCCACGCCCAAGACGCAGAGCGCCCTGCTGGAGGCGATGGAGGAACAGCAGGTCACCATCGAGGGCGAGACCCATCGGCTGGCCGATCCCTTCTTCGTCATCGCCACCCGCAATCCGCTGGAACAGGCCGGCACCTACCCCCTGCCGGAGTCTCAGCTCGACCGATTCATGCTGCAGATCTCGCTCGGTTACCCGGAACCGGCCACCGAACGCGCCCTGCTGATGGGCGAGGATCGCCGCCGCCTGCTGGCGCGCATGGCGCCGGTCTGTGACGCCGCCACCGTGCTGAGCCTGCAGGTCGCGGTGGAGGGCGTGCATGCCAGCGAGACGCTGGTCGACTATCTCGAGGCCATCGTGCGCTGGACCCGCAGCGGGCGCTTCCACCTCGGTCTTTCGCCCCGCGCGGCGCTTGCCCTGCTGCGCGCGGCCAGGGCGTGGGCCTGGCTCGAGGGACGCGACATGGTACTGCCCGAGGATCTGCAGGCCGTGCTGGCGGCAGGCCTGGCCCATCGGCTGCAACCTCAGGACGGCAGCCGGATCGAGCCCGAGGCGCTGGCACGCGAGATCATCGAATCGGTTCCCCTGCCCTGATCGCTCCGTGATGGCCGGCCTGCCCTCGCCCCGAGAGGCCCTGATCCGCTGGGCCATGCGCCGCAGCCCGCCGGCACGCAGCGAGGTGGTGCTGGATCGGCGCCGCATCTACATCCTGCCGACCCGCTTCGGCTATCTGTACCTCGCCGTGTGCCTGATGATGCTGCTCGCCGCCATGCACTATGGCAACAGCCTGATCTTCCTGCTGGTGTTTCTGCTGCTGGGCCTGTTCGCCAACGCCATGTGGCAGACCCACGGGCAACTGCTCGGCCTGCGCATCAGCCTTCACGAGGTGCAACCGGTGCATGCCGGCGAGACCCTGAAGCTGCCGCTGGAAGTAACGGCCTTCGATCGACGGCCCAGGCCGGCCCTGCACCTGGCCGCCTGCGACCAGCCACAGGTGATGCTGGATCTGCCGCCCGACGCCAGCCGGCGCGTCCTGGTGCCGGTGCACACCCGGCGGCGCGGCTGGCTGCAGATACCGCGGCTGCGCATCGCCTCGCGTTTCCCGCTGGGCCTGTTCGAGGCCTGGAGCTGGTTCCGCTTCGACCGCAAGTGGCTGGTGTATCCCGCCATCGTCCGCCGGCCGCTGCCGATCCCCACGCGGGATCAGGGGCTCGACCACAGGGGCGCGGGCAGCGAGCGCGGCGACGAGGACTTTGAACACCTGCGCGAATATCAGCCGGGTGATCCGGCCAGCCGCATCGCCTGGAAGCGCCAGGGCCACGACGGCAGCCTGCTCAGCAAGCAGTTCGCCCAGCCGACAAGGCTTGGCCTGTGGCTGGACTGGCACGAGGTCCCGACCACCGACCCGGAACTGCGGCTGTCCATCCTCGCCGGCTGGGTCGAGGAGGCGGAGCGACGCGGGTTGCGCTATGGCCTGCGCCTGCCGCAGCGCGAGATCGCGCCCGACCACGGGCCCCGGCACCAGCATCGCTGCCTGGAGGCACTGGCACTGCATGGCCTCGAATCCTGACCGGCCCCGCCGCGAGGCCCTGCTGGCCCTGCTCGGCGTGCAGGCCCTGGTGCTGCTGCCGCACCTGTACCACCTGCCCTGGTGGGCGCCGGCCACGGCCCTGCTGTGCATGGCCTGGTCGGCGTTGCGCCTGCGCCAGGGACGCAGGCTGCCCGGCACCCCGATCCGGCTGCTGCTGGTCGCCGCCGGCACCCTGGCCACCCTGCTGTGGTTCCACAGCCTCAACGGGCGCGAGGCCGGCGTCACGCTGCTGGTGCTGATGCTGGGGCTCAAGTCACTGGAGCTGCGCGGTCTGCGCGATGCCCTGTTCCTGCTGTTCATCGACTACTTCCTGGTGGCCACCCAGTTCCTGTGGGACCAGTCCCTGCCGCTGGTGCTCTACCTGTTGCTCAGCGCCGTACTGCTCACCGCCGTGCTGATGGCCCTCAACGATCCCCACGGCCTGCTGCCCGCCCGCAGCCTGCTGCGCCGGGCTGCCGGGCTCACTGTCTCGGCCCTGCCCATCATGCTGCTCCTGTTCCTGCTGTTTCCGCGCCTGCCCGGCCCGTTGTGGGGCCTGCCGGCGGAACAGGGCGCCGCCGCCCGCACCGGTCTGGGCGAGGAAATGCGCCCGGGCGACATCGCCCGACTGGTTCGCTCCGACACCCCCGCCTTCCGCGTCCGTTTCGACGGCCCGCTGCCGCCGCAGGCGGAACGCTACTGGCGCGGCCCTGTGCTGGATCACTTCGATGGCCGGCGTTGGACACGCGGCAGACCGGAACCCCGGGTGCATCGCGGCCAGCTCGAACTGGACCGTCAGGGGCCACGATATCGCTACCGACTGTGGCCCGTGGAGGGGGGCCAACGCTGGGTCACGCCCCTGCCCTATCCGGTGGTCCTGCCGCCCGGGCTCGAGGCCAGCGGCAACCTCGAATTTCGGGTCGACGACAAGGCCCGGCACACGGGACCGTGGCAGTTCACCAGCTACACCCGCTACCGGCTCGACGCCGGACTGGACCCGGCCAAGCGTCAGCGCAACCTCCAGCTCCCGCCGGATACCGCGCCCCGCGCCCGCGCCCTGGCCCACAGCTGGCGTCAGGCGGCAGGAGACGACGACATGGCCGTGGTGCGGGCCGCCCTGGCCCTGATCCGGGAACGGCCGTTCCACTACACCCTGCGCCCGCCCCCGCTGCCGGGCGATGTCGTGGACGGCTTCCTGTTCGAGACCCGCAAGGGATTTTGCGAGCACTACGCCGGCAGCTTCGTGGTGCTGATGCGCGCCGCCGGCATTCCGGCGCGCGTGGTCACCGGCTATCAGGGCGGCGAATACAATGCGCTCGGCGACTACCTGCTGGTACGCCAGTCCGATGCCCATGCCTGGGCCGAGGTCTGGCTCGAGGGGCGTGGCTGGATACGGGTCGACCCCACCGCCGCCGTGGCACCCGAGCGCATCGAACGCGGCGTGAGCGCAGCCCTGGGCGATGCCGGCGAGGCCCTGCCGCTGCTGCTGGGCAGCCGCTACGGCAGCAACCTGCTGAACCGGCTGCGCATGACCTGGGACAGCATCGGCTACTACTGGGATGCCTGGGTGCTGGGTTTCGGCCCCGAACGGCAGGCCGAGCTGCTGACCCGACTGGGCCTGGAACGCTTTGGCTGGCGCGCCCTCATCCTGCTGCTGGTGGCCGGGGTGCTGGGCAGCATGCTGTTCCTGATGTGGCTGTCGCTGCGCCGATCACGCACGCCGCCCGCGCCGCTCGCAGGGCTCGAACGGGACCTGCGCCGGCGGCTGGCGCGGCTCGGCGTTGCGCCCCGCCCCGGCGAGGGGCTGCTCGCCCTGCAACGGCGGCTCGAGCGCGAGGCCCCGGCGCTGGCGCAACAGACCCGTGCCCTGGTGCAACGCCTGCTGACACTGCGCTATGGTGGTGCACGGTCGCACCCGGGAGAGCTGGCCCGCCTGCGCCGACAGGCGCGCCGCCTGGCCTGGCCCAGGGAGGAGAAGCGCCACAAAAAAGGGCCGCACTCGGGCGGCCCGGCCAAGACGGAGTCTGGCAATGGCTACTGAATCGGCCCTGCCTCAGGCGGCGAAGCGCCCGAACAGCAGGTGGTGGCGCAACGCCTCGCGGCTCTGGCGACGGGCGATCTCCTGTACCTCGGGCCGCTCCACGAAGTCGGCCAGGGTGATGCCGTCGAGGAACTCGTAGAGCCGCTTGCTGAGGTCCATCCACAGCTCGTGGGTGAGGCAGCTCTCGCCATCCTGGCAGTTGGCTTCGCCCTTGCAGCGGGTCATGTCCACGCTCTCGTCCACTGCGGTGATGATCTGCGCCACACTGATCTGGTTGGCGGGTCGCGCCAGGCGGTAGCCGCCGCCGGGTCCGCGCACGCCTTCCACCAGCCCCGCCTTGCGCAGCTTGGCGAAGAGCTGTTCCAGGTAGGACAGGGAAATGCCCTGGCACTGGGAGATGTCGGCCAGGGTGACGGGCCCGGCGCTGCCATAGATGGCCAGGTCCATCATTGCCGTGACGGCATAACGGCCTTTGGTCGAAAGTTTCATGTCGGTTTCCTGCTGGTGACGGTTTCTGTCGATGTGCCGGGTCCAATCCCGACTGCTATGCTAGGGAATATATGATACCCGAGTAAAACAGTCAAGGTTTTTCCTGCACCCCTCTCGTGGGAATACGGGCCGTTGACCCCCGCCGACGGGGG
>JALWNJ010000183.1:0-9448 GCA_026995955.1 Gammaproteobacteria bacterium | reverse complement strand
GGGGAGGCAGGATGACGCCGTTCAACACCAGGAGGTAACGGACATGCAGTGTCACGAAGTGGACTACGAGATCATCGGCAACAGCATGCAGATGGTGGAAGTGGAACTGGACCCGGGCGAAACGGTCATCGCCGAGGCCGGGGCCATGAACTACATGGAGGAGGGCATCGCCTTCGAGACCCGCATGGGCGACGGCTCCGAGGCCGAGCAGGGCCTGCTGGGCAAGCTGTTCAGCGCCGGCAAGCGCATGCTCACCGGCGAGTCGCTGTTCCTCACCCATTTCACCAACCGCGGCGAGGGCAAGCGGCGCGTGGCCTTCGCCTCGCCCTTTCCCGGCACCATCGTACCGCTGGACATGGGCAAGCTGGGGCGGGATGTCCTGTGCCAGAAGGATTCCTTCCTCTGCGCCGCTCTGGGCACCCGCCTCGACATCGCCTTCAATAAGCGTCTGGGTGCCGGTTTCTTCGGCGGCGAGGGCTTCATCCTGGAGCGCATCAGCGGCGATGGCATGGCCTTCATCCATGCCGGCGGCACCCTGGTGGAGAAGGAGCTCAATGGCGAAACCCTGCGCCTGGACACCGGCTGCCTGGTGGCCTTTACCGAGGGCATCGAGTACGACATCGAGATGACGAAGGGGCTCAAGAGCATGTTCTTCGGCGGTGAGGGCCTGTTCCTGGCCACCCTGCGCGGCCACGGCAAGGTGTGGATCCAGAGCCTGCCCTTCTCGCGCCTGGCCGACCGCGTACTGGCGCACGCCCCCTCGGCCGGCGGCGCGGACCAGGGAGAAGGCTCGGTGCTGGGTGGCGTCGGCCGCCTGCTGGACGGCGACTGAAGGGGCTTCAGGCCGTGGTCTCGGCCAGTGCCGCGCGCTCGACCCGGCGGAAGCCATGCCCCTGCCGCAGCAGATAGCCGAGCCACTTGTAGAGAAAGCGGTTCAGGCGCCACTTGCAGAGCAGCATGGTGTCGAGATCGGCGGCGAAACGCTGCGGCGAGAGCGTCTCGAAGCGGCAGGTGCGGCTCAGTACCTCGGCCTGGCGCGCATCGCGGTAGATGCGCACCGTCAGATCCGGCCGGTGCCGCGGTTCGCAGCCGGGCCCGAAGTCGTAGCTCAGCCACAGGGTCCAGGTGTGGCGGGTCACTTCCACCACCTTCAGGTGCAGGTCGAGGCCATCGGCCACCCGCGAGACATGGCTGCCCTGCAGGCGGAACAGCTCCGGCGCCAGCTGGCGCAGCCGGATGTAGTTGGCCTCGTACATGTCCATCAGCGCCGCGAAGCTGCGGGGCAGCGGGCTGTGACAGGCCGGGCAAATGTCCTGAACCCTCATGGGCGCGATTCTATCACGCTACCCACCGACCGCCGGCGGGGCTATGATGCGGCTAGCGCCACGACGAGCACGACAAGGAAACCGAAGCCCCGATGTCCACCCGCAGAGAGGATGTAACCACCCCCTTCCGGGCTGAAACCGAACTGCTCGACAGCCTGCGCAGCATCGTGCTGCGCTGGGGGCCGGACGGTCGCATCCGCTACATCAACCGCTACGGGGCCGAGCTGTTCGGCTACAGCCCGGAGGCTCTGGTCGGGCGCCATGTCATCGGCAGCATCGTCGCCGAGACCGATGCCGGCGGGCGTGATCTCGCCTTCATGATCGAGGACATCACCCGCAACCCCGAACGCTACGCCGACAACGAGAACGAGAACATTACGGCAAACGGGGAACGCCTCTGGATCCAGTGGTCCAACCGTTCGGTGCTGGACGCGCAAGGGCGGCTGGTGGAGATCCTGTCGGTCGGCCAGGACATGACCGAACGACGACTGGCCCAGAACGCCCTGCAGGCACTGGCCATCACTTCCCACATCGGGAGCGATGGATTTTTCGAGCACATGGTGCGCCATCTGGCCGAGGCTTACGGCACGGCCCATGCCCTGATCGCCTTCCTCGAGGACCATGACGACGATTGTACGGAAACCGGATGGATGCGCACCGTGGCCCATGTGCACAACGGTATCCTGCAGCCGGAGACACGCTACCCTCTGCTTGGGACTCCGTGTGCCGAAGTGCTGGCGCACGGCCGCTTGCTGCTGGAATCCGGTGTGCGCCAATGCTATCCGGACGACGCGGTGCTGCAGCAACTGGACATGGAGGGCTACTACGGCGCGCGTCTGATGCTGGAGGATCGCGTGGCCGGCCTGGTGGCGGTGTTCGACGACCGACCGCTGCGCATCCGCCCCTGGAACCGTGAACTGATCCAGGTCTTCGCCGAGCGCATCACCGCTGAACTGGCACGCCAGCAGCAGGAAGCCGAACAGCGCCTGGCGGCCGAGGTGTACCACAACTCCAACGAGGGCATCGTCATTACCGATGCGCGGCTTCGCATCCAGCGCGTCAATCGTGCCTTCGAGCGCATGACCGGCTATGCGGCCGATGAGGTGATCGGTCTTTCCGCCCTGCAACTGGCCCGCACGGTCAACGACCGCAGACTGCTGCGCGATGTGCGCCGAAGCCTGCGGCAGTACGGCTACTGGTGGGGCGAGGTGCTAAACCCGCGCCGCGACGCGGAACCGCTGCCCTGCTGGCTGTCGGCCAGCAGCATCCAGGGTCCCGATGGGGAGATCGCGCACTATGTCGCCCTGTTCACCGACATCAGCGAACAGAAACAGGCCCAGGCACGCATCCATCACCTGGCCCACTACGACACCCTAACCGGCCTGGCCAACCGGGCCCGTTTCTTCGATGCCCTGGATCAGGCGCTGCGCCGGCAGCACATCCTTGCGCTGCTCTACATCGACCTTGACCGCTTCAAGCCCATCAACGACCGGCTGGGCCATTCGGCCGGCGATGCGGTGCTGCAAGAGGTAGCGCAGCGTCTGCGCCACAGCGTGCGCAACGACGACCTGCTGGCGCGCCTCGGCGGCGACGAGTTCGCCCTGCTGCAGAGCGGCTTCGAGAGCCTGGAGGAGGCCCGCGCCACCGCCGAACGCACCGCCACCCGCCTGCTGCGCGTGCTCACACGCACCTATCTGGTCAATGGGCAGGAGGCCCTGCTGTCGGCCAGCATCGGCATCGCGCTGCACGATGGCAGCCGACCGCTGCCCGTGGAGGAACTGCTGTCACGGGCCGACATCGCCATGTACCGCATCAAGCACGAGGGGCGCAACGGCTTTCGCTTCTTCGAGCCCGCCATGGCCGAGCGGGTGCAGCGCCGACTCGGCATCGAGGAACGCCTGAGGCAGGCCCTTTCCGGGGGGCGCATCGGTCTGCACCTGCAGCCCATTCTCGACCTCGAGAGCGGCCGCATCTACAGTGTCGAGGCGCTGGCCCGCTGGCAGGACGACGGCGACACGCCGATCGAGACCGAGGAGTTCATCCGCATCGCCGAGGAGAGCGGGCTCATCGTACAGCTCGGCCAGCTGGTGGTGGAACGCACCCTGGCGACGATGGCCGAGTGGCGCCGGCAGGGGGTGGCGATCCATGCCGCCATCAACCTGTCCCTGCGCCAGCTCTCCGAACCGGGGCTGGTGATGCAGATCGAACACAACCTGCATCGCTTCGACATCCCGGCCGATTCGGTGGTGCTGGAGATTACCGAAAGCTCGATGATGGAGGACCTGGAGCGCACCATCCAGGTACTCGATGCGCTGGCCAACCTCGGCCTGCGTCTGTCGATCGACGACTTCGGCACCGGCTACTCCTCGCTCGCCCACCTGCGCCGATTCCCGGTGGGCTGTGTGAAGATCGACCGCAGCTTCGTCGAGGAGATCGACGCCAGCGGCCACACGCGCAACGAGATCATCAGCGCCGCCATCGCCATGGCGCACGGCATGGGGCTGCGGGTGGTGGCGGAAGGCGTGGCGACCCCGGCCCAGCGCGCCTTCCTCGAGGAGCAGGCCTGTGACATGATCCAGGGCTATCTGATCAGCAAGCCCCTGGCGCCCGAGCCCTGCCTGGAATTCGTTCGCCAGTGGAACGAAGCGGCCGAGCGCGAACCGCTCAGATGACGCGCGAGTAGCGCTGCCCCTGCTGTTCGCGCAGGTAGCGATCGAACACCATGCACACATTGCGGATCAGCAGCCGGCCGGCCGGCAGCACGCGGATGCCGCCATCTTCCAGCACCAGCAGGCCGTCCTCGGTCATGCCCGCCAGCTCCTCCAGCTCGGGGGCGAAATAGTCGGCGAAGTCGATGCCCCACTCGCGCCCGAACTCGGCCTCGTCGAGCTGGAAGTTGCAGATGAGCTGGGTGATGACCGCGCGCCGCAGGCGGTCGTCATCGGAAAGCTCGATGCCGCGGAACACCGGCAGCCGACCGGCGTCCACCGCCGCGTAGTAGTCCTCGGCGCGACGCTGGTTCTGCGCATAACAGTTGCCGACCATGCCGATGGAGGTGACGCCCAGCCCCACCAGATCGCAGTCGGCATGGGTGGAGTAGCCCTGGAAGTTGCGGTACAGGCTGCCCTCGCGCTGGGCACGCGCCAGCTCGTCGTCGGGCAGCGCGAAGTGATCCATGCCGATATAGACATAACCGGCGTCGGTCAGGTGCTCGATGCTGGCCTGCAGGATGGCGAGCTTCTCCTGCGGGCTGGGCAGGTCTGCCTCGCTGATGCGCCGTTGCGGCTTGAACAGCGTGGGCATGTGCGCGTAGTTGAAGATGGACAGCCGATCCGGCCGCACCGCCAGCACTTCGTCCAGGGTGCGCAGGAAGCGCGCGCGGTTCTGGTGCGGAAGGCCATAGATGAGGTCGATGCTCACCGAGCGGAAGCCCTCCGCGCGTGCCTGCTCGATGACGCGGAAGGTCTGCTCCCGGCTCTGGATGCGGTTGACCGCCTTCTGCACCTCGGGGTCGAAGTCCTGCACGCCGAGGCTCATGCGGTTGAAGCCCAGCTCGCGCAGCAGGGCGATGGTGTCGGGCCCCACCTCGCGCGGATCGATCTCGATGGAGTACTCGCCGCTGTCGTCCTCGTGCAGCCGGAACAGCTCGCGGGTACGCTGCATCAGGGCACGCATCTCGTCGTGGCTGATGAAGGTGGGGGTGCCGCCGCCCCAGTGCAGCTGGTCGACCGTGCGCCGGTCGTCGAACAGCTCGGCCTGCAGGGCCATCTCCCGGAACATCCGCTGCAGATAGGGCGCGGCGCGGCTGCGGTCCTTGGTGACGATCTTGTTGCAGGCGCAGTAGTAGCAGACGGTGTCGCAGAACGGGATGTGGAAGTACAGCGACAGCGGACGGCCGGAGGCGTTGGTGTCCCGTGCGATCGCGGCATAGCGATCGGCGTCGAAGTCTTCGCGGAACTGCACGGCGGTGGGATAGGAGGTATAGCGCGGCCCGGCCTTGTCGTACTTGCGGATCAGCGCCTCGTCGAACTCGATGCTCTGGTCGAAGTCCTGCATGTGCTCATTCACCCCGTTGCGAAAGCAGCGATTGTGCCATGGGCGCCACCGCCGCGGCTTGCGCTGCGTCAAGCAGGAACACGCCGTCTCCGCCATGCTCGAACTCGAGCCACAGGAACGGCGCCTCGGGCAACGCCCGTTCCAGCGCCAGTGCGCTGTTGCCCACCTCCACCACCAGCACACCGCCCTCGTTCAGGTGATCGGGCGCCTCGGCGAGGATGCGCAGCACCAGGTCCAGGCCGTCCTCGCCGGCCGCCAGTCCCAGCTCGGGCTCGTGGCGGAACTCCTCGGGCAGATCGGCCATGTCCTCGGCATCCACATAGGGCGGATTGCTGACGATCAGATCGTAGCGCTCGCCCTGCAGTTCCGAGAACAGGTCGGACTCGAGCGCGCGCACCTGGCCCTCGAGGCCGTGACGGTGGATGTTCTCCCAGGCCAGGTCCACCGCCTCCGGCGACAGGTCGGAGAGATCCACCTCGGCCCGGGGGAAGGCATGGGCACAGGCAATGCCAATGCAGCCGCTGCCGGTGCACAGGTCCAGCACCCGGCCGACCCGCTCCGGCTCCAGCCAGGGCCGGAAGCCGGCCTCGATCAGCTCGGCGATGGGCGAACGCGGGATCAGCACCGACTCGTTGACCGCGAACGGCAGGCCGCAGAACCAGGCCTCGCCGGTCAGGTAGGCGGCCGGCTTGCGCTCCTCGATGCGGCGCCGGATCAGTGCATGCACCGCTTCCCGCTCGGCAGCCGTCAGCCGGGTGTCGAAATGGGCCTCGGGGAAGTCCGGCGGCAGGTGCAGGGCATGCAGCACCAGATAGACGGCCTCGTCCAGCGCACTGCCGAAACCATGGCCGAAGTGCAGCCCCGCCTCGTTGAAGCGGCTCGCGGCCCAGCGCATGCAGTCGCGCAGGGTCTTCAGTTCCTCGGGCAGGCGTTCGGTCATGGACTGGGTTTCATGCATGGGGGCGGGAGCTGTGGAATAATACGCCACCATGGACCGACTAAAAAGGCATCACCTCGCGCTGCTGGTCGTCGCCGGCCTGCTGGCCGTGGTGCTCGGCTTCTGGGCCGGCAAGGTCAACCACGACGAGCCGGCGCTGGAACACGGCACCGACATGCGCAGCGCGCCCCGCGCCCTGCCCGACTTCCGGCTGGTCGATGCCCGGGGCCAGGCATTCACGCCCGAGCGCCTCAAGGGCCACTGGAACCTGCTGTTCTTCGGCTATACCCACTGCCCCGATGTCTGCCCCACCACGCTGGCCACGCTGCGTCAGACGATGCAGGCCTACCGCAAGCTGGGTGGCGACCCGGCCGACTGGCAGGTGGTGTTCGTCTCCGTCGATCCGCAACGCGACAGTCCCGAGCAGCTGGGCCGCTACACCCGCTACTTCGATCCGGCCTTCGTCGGCGTCACCGGCGCGCCCGACGAGCTGCGCAAGCTGGCGCTGGGAGTCGGCGTGGTCTATGGCCGGGTGGAGAATCCGAAGGACCCCGACAACTACCTGGTGGATCACAGCGCCTCGATCATCGCCATCGATCCGGAGGGGCGCGAGGTGGCCGTGTTCAGCCCGCCCCACGCCCCGCAGGCGCTGGCGCGCGACATGCTCATCCTGGCGGGGTCCGGCGACCGGCAATGAGCGACGCCCCTGGCGCCAGTCCGTCTGACCGCCTCAAGGCCAGCCTGATCCGGCTGCTGCCGGCCCATGCCCTGTCACGGCTGGTGTACCGGCTCAGCCGCTGCCGCCTGCCCTGGGTCAAGAACGCACTGATCGACCTCTACCTCAGGCTGTTCGACATCGACCTGAGCGAGGCGCGGGAATCCGACCCCCATGCCTACGCCAGCTGGAATGCCTTCTTCACCCGCGCCCTGCGCGACGACGCCCGCCCCGTGGACTCGGCGCCCGAGGCCATCGTCAGCCCGGTGGACGGGCGCGTGAGCGAGATCGGCTCGCTCGAGGGCGACCGCGTCCTGCAGGCCAAGGGGCGCCATTACAGCCTCCAGGCCCTGATCGGCGACGAGGCGGACGCCCGGCCCTACGCGGACGGCCGGTTCGCCACCGTCTACCTCTCGCCGCGCGACTACCACCGCATCCACATGCCCTGCCGCGGCCGCCTGCGGCGCATGCGCTACATCCCCGGCCGCCTGTTCAGCGTGGCGCCGCACACGGTCAACGCCATCGACGCGCTGTTCGCCCGCAACGAACGCGTTGTGTGCCACTTCGACACCAAGGCCGGGCCAATGACGGTGGTGCTGGTCGGCGCGGTCAATGTCGGCGCCATGGAGACCTGCTGGCACGGGCCGGTCACCCCGCCCTACGGGCGCGAGGTGCAGGAATGGGACTACGCCGACCGCGAGCTGGTGCTGGACAAGGGCCAGGAACTGGGTCGCTTCAATCTCGGCTCCACCGTGATCCTGCTGTTCCCCCGCGACCGGGCCGAGTGGCTCGACGGGTTGCACGCCGGCAGTCGCGTGCGCATGGGGGAACGCATCGGCACCTGCCGCATCGAAGACACCAACTGACGGGGCCCAAGCCCCGCACACTGCCCGAGGAACTGCCGTGAACCGGAAACATCGCATCGTCATCGTCGGCGGTGGCGCCGGCGGCCTGGAACTGGCCACCCGCCTCGGCCGCCGGCTGGGCCGCCGCGGCCTGGCCGAGATCACCCTGATCGACGCCAAGAGCACCCACATCTGGAAACCGCTGCTGCACGAGGTGGCCGCCGGCACGCTGGATGCCTGCGAGCACCAGCTCGAATACCTGGCCCAGGCCCACTGGCAGCACTTCCGTTTCCGCCTGGGCCGCATGGAGGGCATCGACCGCGACAGCCGCGAGGTCATCGTCGCCCCCACCCTCAACGAACAGGGCGAGGAGGTAATCCCGCGCCGGCGCTTTCCGTACGACACCCTGGTCATCGCCGTCGGCAGCCTGAGCAACGACTTCGGCATTCCCGGCGTGCGCGAGCACTGCCTGTTCCTCGACGCGCTGGACCAGGCGGTGAACTTCCAGCGCCGCCTGCTCGACACGCTGCTCTACATCCACACCCACCGCGAGGCGCAGGATCAGCGCATGGGCGTGGCCATCGTCGGCGCCGGTGCCACCGGCGTGGAGCTGACCGCCCAGCTGCACCAGGTGACGCGCCAGCTCAGCGCCTACGGCCTGGACGAGCTGGACCCGGAAGAGGACATCGCCTTCCACCTCATCGAGGCCGGGCCGCGCATCCTCCCCGCCCTGCCCGAGAAGCTGGCCGACCAGGCGGCGGAGAAGCTGCGCCACATCGGCGTCGAGATCCATGTCAACGAACGCGTCACCCGCGTCACCGAGGACGGCATCGAGACCGCCGCCGGCGACTTCCTGCCCGCCGGGATCAAGGTCTGGTGCGCCGGCATCAAGGCGCCGGACTTCCTCGCCGACACGGGGTTGGAGGTCAATCACCTGAACCAGCTGGTGGTGTACAAGACCCTGCAGACGACGCGTGACCCCGACATCTACGCCCTCGGCGACTGCGCCGCCTGCCCCGACGACCACGGCGGCTTCGTGCCACCCCGCGCCCAGGCCGCGCACCAGCAGGCCAGCTTCCTCGCCCAGCGCCTGGAGCGCATGGTGCGGGGCAAGCCGGTACATGGCGAGTACCACTACCACGACTACGGCTCGCTGGTGACGCTGGGCCGCTACAGCACCGTCGGCAGCCTGATGGGCAACATCCCGGGCAGCATCATGGTCTCGGGCTACATCGCGCGGCTGGTGTACCTGTCGCTGCACAAGCTGCACCAGATCGCGCTCTACGGCTGGATCCGCACCGGCATCCTCACCCTGGCCCACTTCCTGCGCCGCGGCGTGGACCCCGAGATCAAGCTCCACTGAGCAGATCGCGCAGCCCGGCGCGCATCGCCTCGCGCGCCGCGCGCTTGCCGGAAAGACCGGCGGCGCGCGCCACCCGTGGCCAGTCCAGCCCCTGTTCCACCCGCAGCCGCCACAGCGTGGCCAGCGGCTCCGGCAACGGCATCCGCGCCCGCACCTCGGGCAGCAGCGCATGCAGCGCCAGCTCGAAACCGCGCAGGCCCTGCAGAC